>NZ_JBQZXE010000131.1:0-9287 GCF_053555855.1 Shigella sp. SIG3 | reverse complement strand
TAACAAAGTTTGCATTATTCTGGGAGATAGTTGATTTTCTCTAAGATTGACAACGCTATCAGAACTGAGGCCAAGTATGCTTTCCGGAATTGCCGTGATCCGGTTCTGATTAAGCCAGAATATTCTTATAATATGATCATCTCTTTCTGGAAACTCTGGTATTACTTCCAAAGCATTTCTGGCTGCATCAAGTAATTCCAATGACATTGGTAACCTCGGAAGTACAGACAGGTGATTGTCACTTACATTAATATATTCTAGTGACGCAGGTAATTCAGGAAGTGCGAACAAATGGTTATCACTCACATTTATATATTCCAGCGACACTGGTAATTCAGGAAGTGCAGATAATTGATTACTGCTTGCATTCAGCTCTTTCAATGCCCTTGGTAGCTCGGGGAGCATTGATAGTTGGTTATTGCTTACATTAATTTCATCAAGATTGTCAGGCAATCGTGGTAGAGATCTGAGACCTAAACAAGATAAGTCCAACGATGTTTCACTGTTCTCCAGACATAATTGGAGCCGGGTAAAAGCAGTTTCCCTGTTTTCTCCGGAAATGCTGTTTTTAGTCCATTCAACCCATTCGGAGAGATAATTATTGTGAACATTGTCGATTGATGTAGTTCTGTAAAAAGAGACGTTTCCAGTGGATAGGGGGGGATTATTTACAGGAAGCATAATAACCTCGCAGAAGGATATCCTGATAAAATGTGATACTGGGGAATAATAAGCTGAAATAAAATGTTTCAGGATTGAAATTTATTGTTTTCATTTTAAGGAAGTGATGTTGATTTAACTGTAAAAAAACGATACTATTTTCTTAGATGGTAAATGTCTCGCCTGTGCTATATTTTGTTTTTCGGTTAGTTAAATATCGTACGTTCATATTTGAACGTTCTGCCGGAATGCATTATCAATAGAGGTAAAGTCGCAACCCCAAATCGTAAAGGAAACCGTAGCACGTCTTAAGCAAGAACGTGCTGCGGTTGGATGCTATTTTTTCCCTGAAGCGGAAAACATTACTACAGTACCTTGAACCTTGGTTTTAACATTCTCGAAATGCTCTGAGAGTATATGTGTTAAGCCTTCTTCGGAATCTTTTGTGTTTGAAAAGATGCCTTTCTGATTGTAAATGCGCATCAGTTTTTGACCGAAGCTATTGTGCACAACTCCATCGCCAAGAATTGTGGCTCCGTATAGAGTTCCATCATCAGTTAAGGCCTGCGCCGCATTGCGTATTACACAGCTTTTTGTAGATATATTTCCAGGCAGGCAGTGAAGAAGGTAAAACATGGAAATGGAATCAAATTGACCATGTAACGCCGCAGGATAAGGTTCAAAAACATCATGGCTAATTTTATGTTTAATTTTTGATTCCCCAGCCCTTGTAGATGCCGCGTTCAGGCTAGCTTCGTTCAAATCCATTAAAGATATCAGACTACTCTCAGGTACGTGAGTAAGGTAAAACCCAGTTCCAACACCAATATCCAGATGGTTGTTACCTAAATGTTCCAGAAAGTGTGGAAGAAGGTGTTCCTTTGTAGGACATCCCCATGCAAGCCGATTTGATACTCCCAAAACCCACCAGTCATAAAGCTTTAGGGTAAGTGGTGTGTAAATTTTAGCCCCATCATCTGTGTTTTTTTTCATTAATTTCACCATATTATAGTTTTATTTGTGAATTAAATCAATTATGGCGATGAATTACAAGGGGTTAAATGCTGCCGCAGCATAGCGATATTGAAATAGCCTGGTATGCTTCGATACAGCAGGAGCCGAATGGCTGGAAGACCGTCACCACACAGTTCTACATCCAGGGATTCAGTGAGCATATTGCGCCACTTCAGGATGCTGTAGATCTGGAGATCGCAACGGAGGAAGAAAACTCGTTGCTGGAAGCCTGGAAGAAGTATCGGGTGTTGCTGAACCGTGTTGATACATCAACTGCACCTGATATTGAGTGGCCGGAAGAACCAGACACAATGTAAGCGAAAAAGAAAAACCGCAGACACGACGTATGCAGGACGTGCTGCGGTTGGCTGGTAAACTTTCGATAGTGCGAGTATTGAATGATTTCCAGCCGTTACCGATTTTATATAACTGCAGTGGAATTATTCAACACACAGGCAAAACGGAATAAGCTGAGAAAAAAGCGTGCTTTCCCAATCTGGGGCAAATCACGTCTGAATGACACCTGAAAACAGGTGGTGGACTCAAGAAGGCTTGGAATATTCTTCTTTAATGTTATGTAATTCATTGATTTTTCGTGTACGATTTTAAGACATTTTTTCCAAGAAAAATTTTTAACTCTTTGATTTTTCGACTCTGTATCATCGGTCTCGAAAACCGGAGTAGGGGCAACTCTACCGGGGGGTCAAATCCCCCTCTCTCCGCCACTTTATCAATGACTTATCTCCCGACTTCCCGCCTTGCTTTTCCTAAACAGAACAATCGTAGAATATTCTTGAAGGGTTAGATCGTCACTGTTTTCTGTTCGATACTGTGACATTCAGCGCTTGATTCGCTATGGAGCTGACAGGAAGGTTTCGAGCGAAAATCTACAGTTATTCAGTCGTTTTCTTATCGGTCACCATTATTCTTTTAGACATTGATCCTATGAAACTGCCGCAAAGTTGCTGGCGGGAACTGAAGTTGCGTAGAGAAGGGGTCAATAATTGAGCCAAAAAAGGAACGCGGCCGTCAGATTAAAGCCGCGGGACAAAGTCCATAACTTCCAAGAGTTGTTGAATTTCCCAGCTTTTTTGAAAGCCTTTGTATTATACTAACAAGTAAAAAAGGTTTAAACAACAAAATTAACCTATATTTCTGGTTAGCTTTACCATGACAGATGACTTGCTCCTGGAAACATTTGCGCTGCCAGTCTGTATGGCTGAGTTGTGTATTTATTGTTCGCCTTTTTCTCAGTTTTTTTCTACAGACATAATAAAAAAGACACGACTCAAGTATGAGCGTGTCTGAGTTTGTCTTACTTATTTGTCTTGGTAAATTATTGTTGTTACTACCAGGCACTGTTCTGTTAAATAACTGAAGTCAGCGCAAAAAAATCAATGAGACATCATCTCCTCGACCACTTCTTCGCTACTCAACTGATAGGGATAATACGTTGGCCAGTTTTCCATTTCATTCAATAAAGATTGCTGGGAATCATTACCCATAAAAATGTGAAAATGAGATGATTTTCGTGGTGCAATTATATGATCGCTAAATTGTATATATTTAGGGGCTTTGCTTTCAGGATCTTTACATTCGAATAAGTAACGAACGCCTTTCTTGCCTGATTTATAGGTGAGTATTTTGTATCCATCGTAATCATATTTACAGGATGTTGTTTCATTATTTCTATGGAATTCGACAATGCCGTCCTCAATGCTAATCATTTCGATATCTGTCGGATAACCTTTGCGATAATAATCTTTAATTTCAGCAAATGTTTTGGTTTTATCTGCATCCGCTTTCTTCTGAAAGACGGGATCAAGTTTGCCACTTTGCAGTAAAGGGTAAACGGATTGCCAGACTCCATCCCAGTCACTGAGCGTTCGGTTTTGTACATTGGTATCATCAAAAACACCATTAGCAGCTTTTTGTTCGACCTCTGTTAAGGGTTTGCCATGAGAATGATGACCATGCGAAAAGGCAGGAGCGCTAACAATAAAGACACCTAAAGCAACAGCCAGTTTATGAAGACGAATCGCCAAAACAATTTCCTCCAGAGTTAATGTACATTATGTGTAATGTTATATTGTAACATATGAAAAAATGCAACAACTCATTAGGAAATGAGAGCATGGTATTCTCAGGTGTATTGAACTATCTTATTGAAATAAAATAAATTATTCTGGTGATGAAAGGTTGATGACAAACGAAACATAACTTGATGCGATCTGTGTGGGCCGGATAGGGCGCTCGCGCCGCATCCGGCCGGGATAACGCGAAGTTTGTCGGCAATATGAAGTTATAGAGATAATTTGTTGTGGGCCTGCTTGCGTAACCGGTTGAAAAGGGAAAGCAACTTCTTATACCGTAAGGCTAAAGCAGTACAGCCAGCCCAGCGTAGATGAGTGGCTGCGGTGAAATAATCTTCACTGACCACAGATAATGTATTGGGGCCAGGATCGCGACAAGATAGACGAAGTTATGCAACTGTTGCCAGTGTTTGCCGAGTTTTCGCTGCATCGACTGGGTTGAAGTGAACGCTAAAGCAAGCAAAATAACCCAGCTGATAATTCCTAACGTTAAATAAGGCCGGGTAATTAACTCCTTACCTAATAACGCCAGATTATTCACGCCCAACTCCAGCAATGCGTAACTGGTTAAATGCAGTGTCGCCCAGGCAAAGCACAATAAGCCTAACAGGCGGCGAGTGCGTATCAATAACGGCTGTTTTGCGTAGCGTGCCAGAGGTGTGATTAACAAGGCCGCAAGCAAAAATTTCAGTGCAGTGCGACCGGTAAAATGCTGAATATCTTTCACCGGATCGGCACCCAGTCCACCGTGATTGATCGCCCAGACCAGCCAGAGAAACGGCAACAATCCGGCAAGATGCAGGCAAACTTTCAGCCATATCACCTGTTTTGCTGTCAGACGCATTTAGAAATTCTCCCGCAAATCCAGGCCACGATACAGCGATGCCACCTGGTCGGCGTAACCATTAAACAGTAGTGTTGGCTGGCGCTGAACATCGAGAATGCCGCCTGAACCAATAAATCGTTCGGTAGCCTGTGACCAGCGCGGGTGATCAACATGCGGATTAACGTTGGCGTAAAAACCGTATTCGTCAGGCGCTGCCAGATTCCAGGTGGTTGGCGGACGCTCGCGGGTCAGCTTAATACTGACGATCGATTTAATCCCTTTAAAGCCATATTTCCACGGCACAATCAGTCGCACCGGCGCGCCATTTTGCGGTGGTAACGCCTTGCCATAAACACCTACGGTCATCAGTGTGAGCGGATGCATTGCTTCGTCGAGACGCAATCCTTCGACATAAGGATATTTCAGCCCGCCGCCGATAAAGCGGTCCTGCTGGCCAGGCATCTGTTCCGGCGCATAAATCGTTTCGAAAGCGACATACTTCGCATTGCTGGTGGGTTCGGCAAGCGCCAGCAATTTGTGTAGCGGAAAACCAATCCACGGCACCACCATCGACCACGCTTCCACGCAGCGCATACGATAAATACGCTCTTCCAGCGGGAAGCGACGGGTTAAATCATCATGATCGAGGGTCAATGGTTTTGCCACTTCGCCGCTGATTTTCAGTGTCCATGGATCGGTTTTCAGGCTACCAGCATTAGCCGCGGGATCGTCTTTATCCAGCCCGAATTCATAGAAGTTGTTATAACCGGAGACTTTATCTGCTGGCGTCAGTGGCAGGTTATTTTGCTAGGCGGCAGGCTTGCTGAACTCCAGCGGTTTTCCGGCGGGGGCGGGCGGACGATCGTTCCCTTTAAACCAGCTAAGCAGATCGGCATGCGCAGCGTGAGGCAAAGAAAATGCAGCTGCGCTGATGCCCAGTGCTTTTAACACCTGCCGACGCTTCATAAAGAATACCGACTCGGCCGTAACATCTGATTCTTTTAAAAATTGATTCTTTTTCATAAGCCATCACACTTTTTTGTCGTTAACCAACAAGAGCTGTTTACTGTTAATCTGTCAGGGAGTCACCTCCCTAACAGTAGCAGAGATCAGCTTTTACATATTTACGCATTAACTGCCACGATAGGTTGAATACCCATATTGGCTGAGTAACAAAGGCACATGATAATGCTCGTTCACTTTATTAATATGAAATTCAACGGGAATCTCAGGGAAGAAACTTTCAAGATTTTGTTTCTTGAAATAGTCCCCGGTTTTAAATACGACACGGTAATCGCCAGTAGTCGCAGTTTGCTCGGGCCACAGTGCCTTAATTCGTCCATCCTTATCTGTTTTGGCGGTATTAAGTTGTAACCAGCCGTTATCCGCTTTCTTTTCAAGAGTGACTGTCACGTCGGCAGCGGGTTTTCCTGTTTGCTGGTTCAAAATGTGCACGCTAAGAATGTTTTGTTGTGCGGCATAAACCAAAGAAGGTAATGAAAATGCTGCCGTTGCTACCGAGAGTACTAAATAACGCTTTAACATGTTTATATCCTTGTCATGTGAATGAGTTTTGAGGATAGCGAAAAAACGTCCAGGGTAACCTTACAGCAGCATTACAATTTTGTAATGAACCAGGTTGTTTCTATAACATATGATTTATGGCATATTATTTTCATGAAGATTCTACTTATTGAAGATAATCAAAGGACCCAGGAATGGGTAACGCAGGGGCTTTCCGAAGCGGGTTATGTCATTGATGCCGTTTCTGATGGCAGAGATGGGCTTTATCTTGCGCTGAAGGATGATTATGCATTGATCATTCTGGATATTATGCTTCCGGGTATGGATGGCTGGCAGATCTTACAAACGTTAAGAACGGCAAAGCAAACCCCTGTTATTTGCCTTACTGCAAGGGATTCTGTCGATGACAGAGTCAGAGGGTTGGACAGTGGGGCAAATGATTATCTGGTAAAACCTTTTTCATTTTCTGAGTTGTTAGCAAGGGTTCGGGCACAATTAAGGCAACATCACGCTCTGAATTCAACATTAGAAATCAGTGGCTTAAAAATGGACTCTGTCAGTCAAAGTGTCAGCAGGGACAATATCAGTATTACACTGACGCGCAAGGAGTTTCAGTTACTTTGGCTACTGGCCTCCAGAGCTGGCGAGATTATACCCAGAACGGTTATTGCGAGTGAAATTTGGGGAATCAACTTTGATAGTGATACCAATACGGTGGATGTCGCCATTCGCAGGCTCCGCGCAAAAGTTGATGATCCTTTTCCTGAAAAGCTAATCGCCACAATCCGGGGGATGGGCTATTCATTCGTAGCGGTAAAAAAATAATGAAAAGATTATCTATAACCGTCCGTTTAACCTTGCTTTTTATATTTCTGCAGTCTGTTGCTGGCGCTGGAATTGTATGGACTCTCTATAATGGCCTGGCAAGTGAGTTGAAATGGCGCGATGATACAACACTCATTAACCGGACAGCGCAGATCAAGCAGTTGTTAATTGATGGGGTAAATCCAGATACGTTACCTGTGTACTTTAACCGGATGATGGATGTTAGTCAGGATATTTTGATCATTCATAGTGATGGCATCAATAAAATTGTTAACCGGACAAATGTCAGTGATGACATGTTAAATAACATACCTGCTAGTGAGACAATCAGCGCAGCAGGCATTTACAGAAGCATTATTAATGATACAGAGATAGATGCTTTACGAATTAACATTGATGAAGTTTCGCCATCATTAACGGTTACTGTGGCTAAATTGGCTTCAGCCAGACATAATATGCTTGAACAGTATAAAATTAATAGCATTATAATTTGCATTGTCGCCATTATACTGTGCTCAGTATTAAGTCCGTTGTTAATCAGGACGGGGTTGCGAGAGATCAAAAAGTTGAGTGGCGTAACGGAAGCGCTGAATTATAACGATAGCCGAGTGCCGGTTGAGGTTAACGCATTACCGAGAGAACTAAAACCTCTTGGGCAGGCGTTGAATAAAATGCATCATGCTTTAGTCAAAGATTTTGAGCGCCTTAGTCAATTTGCTGACGATCTCGCTCATGAACTTAGAACGCCAATTAATGCATTACTGGGTCAGAATCAGGTTACGCTCAGTCAAATCAGAAGTATCGCTGAATATCAAAAAACAATTGCCGGAAACATTGAAGAGCTGGAAAATATTTCGCGGTTAACAGAGAATATACTGTTTCTTGCCAGGGCAGACAAAAACAATGTTTTGGTGAAACTGGATTCGCTTTCTCTCAATAAGGAAGTTGAAAATCTTTTGGACTATCTTGAATCTCTTTCAGACGAGAAAGAGATTTGCTTTAAGGTCAAGTGCAATCAACAAATCTTTGCGGATAAAATTTTACTGCAACGAATGTTATCGAATCTTATTGTTAACGCCATTCGATATTCACCAGAAAAATCGCGTATTCATATAACCAGTTTTCTTGATGCCAACGGCTCTCTTAATATTGATATCGCCAGTCCTGGAACGAAAATTAATGAGCCTGAAAAACTCTTCCGTAGATTTTGGCGGGGAGATAATTCGCGTCATTCCGTAGGTCAGGGACTTGGCCTTTCTTTAGTCAAAGCGATTGCCGAATTACATGGAGGAAGTGCTACGTATCACTATCTCAGTAAGCATAACGTGTTCCGAATTACGTTACCGCAAAGAAATTAACATCGGGCTTCAGTACGCCATAAGTTAACCGTGAAAAAACGCAGCCACGTCGTGAGTATTAACGTGGCTGCGATTGATTATGCGCTTACATCACAATGTAACAGGGATTAACTCGCGTAAGCTGCCAGCATTTCCTGCGCCGCCAGTTTACCCAACGCATTCGCTGCAAAAGGACTGTCGCCGGTGAGACGTTTACGGTCCTTATGTACTCGCCCGGTGATGTCGTCATTAATGATGTTCATGCCCATTTTCTTCAACTCTTCGCCGAAGTACCAGGTGAGATGACCCGGCATATAGCCAATATCTGGCGTTTGTTTGTCTGCGGCGTCTGGGAATGCGCAAATAGAATAACCATTCAGTGGGTTATCGCTGTGGCGAAGTGCCAGAAAAGCCGCCGGACCGTGGCAAAGGGAGATAACAAAACGGTCATTTTTGATTGCCCACTGTAAAGCGGCAGCCACGTCCTGGCTTTCTGGTAAACCAATAAGTGCGCCATGCCCACCAGGAACAAAGATTGCTGCATATTCGCTATCAGCGTTGAGGCTGGCGACAACATCCGCGAGTTTCTTCGGATTACGGAATAACGATTTATGCTGTTCAAAGAATGGCATTACTTTTTCATCTTTGTGCGGCATAGCCCAGTATTCAAACTTGGTCATCAGACCGGAAATGGTCGCCACTTCGAATTCGAAACCTGCAGCATGGAGATGATACAACGGCAGCAACGTTTCAATCGGATGGTTACCGGTCGAGAACAGTTTTCCGTTATCGGTCGGCAAATAACGTTCGTCCGCGGCGATCACCAGAATTTTATGTTTACCGCGATACGGTTTTGGATAGTCCACGCCATCAAGATCAGAGACGGGACTCGTATATTGGCTAAGCGAATATTCTGAAGGGAAGAACGCATTATCTTCAGCAATATCGACCTGCGGGTTTTTACTTGTTTGAACAGTCATAGTGTATTCCTTATTGTTGCTTAGTTAG
>NZ_JBQZXE010000130.1:0-9504 GCF_053555855.1 Shigella sp. SIG3 | reverse complement strand
ATTTTCCAGCGCTGCATATTCGCCGTGTCTTTGCCCGGTTCATCAACGTAGTGATAACCATAATTACGGAAACCGCCGGTCAGGCCGAAACTGAAATCATCGCTTTCGAGGAACTGATAATGCACCTCCAGCTCCGGGCGATCAAACCACGTTCCACGTTTACCCGCGCTATAATCTACCGGCCCTTCCTGATAATAGGCCAGAGCAATTCTCCACGGCCCGTTGGCGGCATTAAAATAGACTGAAGGCTCCGCCAGCCCATCCATATCTTCGCCATAACCCTCGACGTTTTCTATTTCGTACATCGCACCGATATTAAAGTGCCAGTCGTTCTTTTCCTCGGCCTGTGCGCAGGCCATTCCCGCACACATCACCAGTGCGGTACAGGGTAATAACTTTTTCATTATTGTTCCTTGTATTATCCTAGGGGAATGCCTTCCCCCTGTATTTAGCGAATTGCTATTTCCGTTTCTGCATCAAAGAAATGACATTTCGTCATATCAAAATGAATAGTGATATTTTCTCCTGCATGATAATCATTTAACGCACCAGCACGGACCACTAACTCGTGCCCCCCAACCGTGGTGTAGAGCATAAATTCCGCACCGGTTAATTCTGCCACGCTAATTTTGGCGGAAATGTTATTTTCCTCTTGCGCGTCCGGATGAATATCTTCCGGGCGTATTCCCATCACGATGGGCTTATGCAAACTTTCCTGTGTTTTCAGAACCGCTAATTTCTCTTCGAGAATGGTTAATTTAAGCGTTTCCGTAACGAATTTATCGCCATCGATCGTGCCGCGAATAAAATTCATCGCTGGTGATCCAATAAATCCGGCAACAAACATATTCGCGGGTTGGTTATAAACGGTTTTCGGCGCACCTACTTGCTGAACAATCCCGTCTTTCATAATCACAATCCGCGTCGCCATGGTCATCGCTTCGGTCTGATCGTGGGTCACGTAGATCATGGTGGTGTTCAGTTTCTGATGCAGCTTGCTGATCTCTGCACGCATTTGTACGCGCAGCTTGGCATCAAGGTTAGAGAGCGGTTCATCCATTAAAAACACGCCCGCTTCGCGCACAATCGCCCGCCCGAGCGCCACACGCTGGCGTTGCCCGCCGGAAAGCGCGCCCGGCTTGCGTTTCAGGTACTCACGCAGGCCGAGAATTTGCGCCGCCCAGTTCACCCGCTCATCAATCACCTCTTTGGCGATTTTTTGCATCTTCAGGCCAAACGCCATGTTGTCGTAAACCGTCATATGCGGATACAACGCGTAGTTCTGGAACACCATCGCGATATTGCGTGCTTTGGCTGGAACGTCATTCATTCGTTTGCCGTCGATCAACAGATCGCCGCCGCTGATCTCCTCAAGCCCGGCAATCATGCGCAGGGTGGTCGATTTACCGCAGCCCGACGGGCCGACAAATACGATGAACTCTTTATCGGCAATTTCCAGGTTGAAGTCCTTCACCACATGCACCTGGTTATCGTAGATTTTTTGAATATGTTGTAACGAAAGCTGAGCCATGTTGATTCCTTTGCTATACGTTTTGCCAGAAGGCCGATAACCGCGACCAGGTCAGGGAGTCCGTTGAGGGCAACAGTAATTGCGCCCCGGTTAAGCCCGCACCGATCCCCACCGAGCGCATACCGCTGGCGTTAATGGCGTCAATGCCCGCCTGCGCATCTTCAATGCCGATACATGCCTGCGGCGGCACGCCCAGCCCGGCACAGGCAGCGAGAAAGATTTCCGGATCCGGTTTCGAGTTTTTAAGTTGGGAAGCATCCGCGCAGAAGGTGAAAAACTCGCGCAGCTCCAGCGCCGCTAAAATCGTCGGCGCATTCAGGGAGACGGAAGCCAGCCCTACCGGAATCTGCTGTGCACGGAGCTCTGCCAGCAAATTGCGAATACCGGGCAGCACAGCATTAACCGTCAGCTCGCGCAGTGAGTGGACGTAAAGCAGATTTTTGCGATACGCCAGTTGCGCCCGCTCCTGCGGGTTAAAGTCGCCCTCTTTGCCCCCGTGTTGCAGAATGCGCCGCAGAGACTCATCGCGGCTGATCCCTTTTAGAGATTCGTTAAACTGCGCATCAATACTGATGCCAATTTCAGCGGCAATCTGCTGCCACGCCTGGAAATGCAGATGCGCGGTATCGGTGATTACACCATCCAGATCGAAAATTACCCCTTGCAGTTTCATTCATCCTCCTGATGCGTGGTAGCGGTCCCATTGAAGGGCAAAATAAAATCACCCAAACAGAAAACAGATTCTTCAGCCACGGATATAAGCTGACCGTTCAAACGCAGTGAAACGGGCGCAGAAGTTCGAATCGCAATACGCTGCGCGTCGAGAGTGACCTGTAATTCGCAGCCCTGCCAGAACAGAGGGAAAGACAACTGTTGCCACTGCTCAGGTAACGCCGGATTTAGATGCAATTCACCGTCACGCACGCTCACCCCGGCAAAACCCTGAATCGCCCCCAGCCAGATAGCGCCAGTTGCGGCAGCATGGATACCATCATCACAACTATGCGGATCAGCACCAAGATCGATTTCAGTCCCCTCGCGCCAGAACTGATAACTTTGGGTCAGCAGGCCACAGCGTGCAGCAACAATGCCGTGGATTGCTTTACTTAATGACGAGTCGTGAATAGTGCGCGGTTCATAAAATTGCAGATTGGCAAGACACGATGCCGATGAGAACTGCTCTGGCAGCATGTAATTGAGCATCACCACATCAGCTTGTTTGAGGATCTGCATCTCGTTCACTTCTGCACGTGAATAATCCAGCAGAATGGTTTGCTTCCCCGCCGCCGCTTTGTATTTCGCCAGATTAATCGCCGGCTTAGTCATAAACGAATCATCCTGCGGCAAAACACCGTCGGGCTGAATTTCTGGCAGCCGCAGTTCTTTAAGGAACATTTCGGCACGATGAATAAACGCGTCGTCACTACAGCCAAACTGGCGGGCAATACTCAGCGCCTGCTGGACGTTGTAATACACCATATAGCTGGTGAAGGCGTTATTATTGACATGTTCGGTATATTCGTCTGGCCCAATAACATCATGAATTTCCAGACGGTCGTTAACCCTCACCGCGCGGCTAATCCAGAACTTTGCAGTTTCCAGAAGTAGCGCCATGCCTTCATGCGCAATGAAACTTTCATCCCCCGTGGTCTGCCAGTATTGAATAACCGCCCAGGCGATATCGGCCACCAGATGATGTTCCGCCTGCGCCGAGGCCACTTTTTGCCGCAGCCCGGTGCGAATGTTAATGGCGGCAAATTCCGGCGTCTCTTCTTCGCCGCTGCGCGCGCTTTCCCACGGAAATAGCGCGCCCTGCCAGCCGTTGCGTCGCGCTTTCTCCTGCGCGCCTGGCAAGTTGTGCCAGCGATAACGCAGTAAACTTCGGGCAACCGTCGGATCGCTAAACAGATGGAACGGCAGCAAAAATACTTCTGTATCCCAGAAAACGTGGCCTTTGTAGCCTTCGCCGGTTAAGCCTTTTGCCGCAATACTGCTGCGCTCGCCGTGAGCCGGCGTCATGATGCGCAGATGATAAAGCGCATAATCTAACGCTTGCTGATCGTGCGCATCGCCGCCATTTACCGTGATACGACGTTTCTGCCACCATTGACGCCAGTTTTCTGTTGATGCTGCAAGATGTTGGTCGTAACTCTGTTGCGCGCACATTTCAAGCTGGCGAAGCGACACGCTGCCCCACTCGTCTAAAGCAGCTTGCCTGTCATCCCGCCAGTCGATCCACACCAGTTTTTGCAACGTCACTGTCTCGCCTGCATGAAGCTGCGCACTGGTATGTTGCAGTAAACGGCGCTCTTTGGCGGTATAGCATTGCTGCACATCACCGCTCACCTGGCAGCAACAACTGATGGCCACATCACTGCGCCCATCCTGGGTGGTGTAGATCCCCTGCATCAAATGCTGACCAAACACCCGCACCTGGGTTTCGTCGAGATGCTGGCGACCGTGGTTGGTTTGCGTGGCGTCAATGCCTGTTGAAATCAGCACTGACGCGTCGGCGTCCAGTGGCATAATAGTGATTTCCAGCGCAATGAGCGGCAGTTGGTCTGCCGAAACAAAGCGACGGCTGGCGATGGTGTAACCTGCGCCGTTGCTGGTACGCCAGACAACGCTACGGCGTAATTCTCCACTGGCAAAGTCAAGTTCACGCTGCCAGGCTTCGCGGGATAACGAGAAAACCTCACCATTTATGGCAATCTCCATCCCCAAGATATCAGGCAGATTCACCAGTTCGTTGATTTCACCTTTTCCCGCCCGATGATACAGCCCCGCCAGATACATCCCTCGCGCCTGGCGCGTGTAATCTTCTTCATGGCTGGCGCGAAGCCCAAGATAGCCGTTCCCCTGCGCCATCAGCGATGCATACTTGTTCAGGGTATGCTGGCTGAAATGGGGTTCTGATAACGTTACTGGCCTGGTCATAATTCCACACGCGTCCCTGTTTCTGCGGATTGATATAACGCCGCCACCAGTTGCTGGATGATGTACCCCTGCTCGGCGTCGGCTATCATCACGGGCTTGCCCTGTACGTGATTGATAAAGGCTTCCATGCTGCGCAAATGGCGGTTGTCGTCTGCCATTTCCCGTTGCATCAGCGTCATTAATTCACCGTTGTTATCGGTGTAGATATGTGCTGGAAACAGCGTCGCACCGGCTTTATCACCACAAAAGCTGACGTTCATAATCAACTGTTCGCGGATGTTGAGTGCAAATGACGTTTCCAGCCACAGAATGCCGCCGTTATGAAATTCAATGGTGCCAAACAGCGAATCTTCGACGCTGTAAGTTGCCGGATCCCACTCGCCAAATTGACCACAGCTCTTTTGCGTGCCGATCTTTTGAAAACTATGCGCATTCACGCTTTTCACCGCCGGAAAGCCCAGCACATACATCGCAGCATCCAGCATATGAATGCCGATGTCGATCCAGTTCTTTATTGGTAAAGACACCCCAGCCGGGAACGCCGCAGCGACGCAGGGCGCGGGCGGTGGTAACGTAAATCTCTCCCAAAACGCCGTTGGTCACCTGTTCACGCAGCTGTTGCGTATCGAGCGCAAACGATGGTGAAAGTCGTAGGCCAGGCCGCGCAGCGCCGATTGCAGCGCGTCGGCGTAACCGCTGGTTTCGATAATCACATCGGCCCCCTGCTTGCCGGTCAGCGTTTTGATCTCTTTGCCTACGTCAGTGCCAATGGGGTTAAGGCAGAAATCAGCACCGTGGCGACGGGCAATATCACAGCGATGGGCGATAGGATCGACGCCAATTACCACCGATGCGCCAGCGCGTTTCGCCAGTTGGATGGCAATTTGACCGATCGCGCCAAGCCCTACCACCACGACAAAATCCCCTACGCGTACGTTGGCATCGCGCACGCCGCTCATGGCAAACTGCGCCGGGTCGTAACAGACGGCGTTTTTCCAGGAGCTGCCTTGCGGCATTTTGCGCAGCTTGTAGTTATTCACTGCGTTAATGATGACCGTCTCGGAGAGCGGGCCGTAGCCGCATACGCTGTCGCCCACCGCGTAGTCTGTAACGTCGCTGCCGCACTCGATAATGTCGCCAACCACCATGTTGCCAAGCTGGAATTTGCCAAACTCAATGCCGCGCGGCGCATCTGCCGGACGCGGGGTGAACATCTGCCACTCGCCGTTAAAGTCTTCATCGATAAACGGGCTGGCGGCGCGGAAGTCGACCACTTCCGTTCCGTGTTTCGGTGCGCCGAAACGCACGCGGATCTTCACTTCATTGGCTAAAATCGCCCGATCTTCATACTCAACCAGCGCAGCAACACGCGGTGCTGTGGCTACTAACTTTTTCATGTAAAACTCCTTGTAAAGAAACTGGCCGCTTTAGCCCTTCACGCCACCGGCGGTCAAACCACTCTTAATAAAACGTTCCGAAAGCGCATACATAATCACCACCGGCAATGCGGTCACCAGCGAGGCCGCCATCATCCGTCCCCAGATGTAATCAGGCGTACTGAACAGCGCGTTCAGGCCCACTGGTAAGGTGAAATTGCTGGCGCTGGAGAGGAAAATCGACGCAAACAGATAGTCGTTCCACGTCACCATAAAGCAGTAGACGAACACCGATATCAGCCCGGACATCGCCAGGGGCACGGTGATACGGAAGATGATTTGCAGACGGTTGAGGCCATCCATCATCGCCGCTTCTTCGATCTCATCAGGGATGGTGTCGAAGTAACTTTTCAGCATAAACACGGCGGTGGGCAGGGTTTGCGTCACCATGGTAATGATCAGCGCCATCTCGGTGTCGTAAATACCAAGCGCGGTGATGATTTTGAACAGAGGCACCACCAGCAAAATGCCAGAGAACATATACACCGTGTAAAAGCTGGCGTTGATGGTCATCCGGCCTTTAAAGCGCAGGCGGGAAAGCGCGTAAGCTCCGAGAATGCCGAGAAATACCGCCACCACGGAGGAAACCACCGACACCACCATGCTGTTACGGAAGTAGTCGACAAACGGGAAAATCATCGGGTTAAAAATGTCGACGTAATGCTCCAGCGTCCACTGTTGCGGCAGCAGCGTAGGATGCAGCGATATCGCCTCTTTCGCGCTTTTGAACGAGGTCATCAGCATCACAAAAAACGGAAACAGCGTGATGATGAGAAACAGCGCCAGCCCGCAGTAAAAACCGATACGACTGAGCGTGCGTTTATTTGTTGCCATTGAGGTTCACCCGTTTCCTGGTCAGCAGAATGACAGCGAAAATAATGATGAAGAGCACCACCGAGATCGCCGCCGCTTTCCCTAAGTCATTAAAGGCAAAGGCGGTTTTGTAGAGATAGACACCAAGAATATCGACCTTGGTTGTCAGCAGATAAACATCAGCGAACATGTAGAACATCCAGATGGTGCGCAGGGTCACCACCGTCGCCAAGACCGGCATAATTGCGGGCAGCGTGACGATGCGAAACCGCTGCCAGGCATTAGCGCCATCCATCTCTGCCGCTTCGTACAGCGATTTGTCGATGGTCTGCAAAATCGCCAGAAACGAGATAAAGGCATACGGGAAGTAGCGCCAGATGGCGAGCAGCACCACCAGCACAAAGCTACTGCCCGGATTATCAAACCACAGCGGTGCCTGCTCATAGAGATGCAGAAGATCGACGCCGAGGTAGTTCACAATGCCGTAGCCGTTGTTGAACATGTATTTCCAGGCAAACACCAGCGAAATGGACGGCGTTACGTAGGAGAGGATCACCAGCGAACGCGCGGTTTTGCGCAGGCGGAACTCGCGGTTGAAAAACATCGCCACGGCCAGCCCGAGCACGGTGCTGCCCGCCACCACCAGCGCCGTATACCAGACCGTCATCCACAGCGAGTGCCAGAAGCCGGGATCGGAGAGAATGCGCACATAGTTACTCACCCCAACAAACGTTGACTCGATGTTGGGATTGAGCGGCAGACGTAAAAAACTGATTTCGATATTCGACACCATCGGCCACGCCACCAGACCGCCCAGCAGTAATAAGCTGGGCGCGAGAAGCAGCAGCGCAAACGGCATATCGGAACGACCTGAAAAAAGCCTGTTCATTGCGGATTCCTGTCCTGGGTTTAGTGCTGTTCGATCAGTTCATCCAGCTTTTTCTGGCTCGCTTGCAGCGTGCCAGGGAGATCGGCTTTACCCACGGTGACGTTATGCACCATGGAGCTCACCACACCAGAACCCGTCACATCGCCCATGCGGGTAAAGTTTTTATCCCCTACTGCGCCAAAGACCTGAATATTTGGCAGTTCACCGATTAGCTGATTCGGTAGTTCACCCAGCGCCTTAATAACGTCGTTGTCTTTCCAAGTGGCGGTAGTGACAACCGCTTTATTCACCGGCAGCGCAGCACCTGGCGACATCATCACCCAGTCGGCAATGTTGTCCGCCTGCTCCATAAAGGTGACAAATTTTTCTGCTGCTTCGGTCTTTTGTCCGGCGGTAATGGTCAGCGAGGTCAACATGCCGTAGACCGCAGAGTTTTTCTCGGTTGGCACCACGAAACCGACGTTTTTCGGGTCGCCTTCTTTAATCACAGCCGGAAGGATATAGGTGGAGTAAATCGCCATCGGCGCGGTGCCGTTCATAAAGGCGTCTTTCACTTCCATGATGTCGTTAGAACCCGGCATGGTGTTGGCAGCAAGGTCGCGGTAATAGGTCAGCGCCTGCATCATCTCTGGTGTATCAAGGGTGATTTTGCCTTCGGCGTTAAAGACGTTGGCCTAGTTGGATAACGCAAACTGGGAGAAGGATTGTTCCGTCAGCACGCTTTCTGCCGTAGGCAGCGCAATACCGTATTTTTTATTCGCCGGGTCATTCAGTTTCTGTGCAACGTCCAGCAGCTGTTGCCAGTTTTTCGGCTCCTCCAGCCCCGCTTTTGCCAGCACATCTTTGCGATACCAGATGCCGCCAATCCAGGCGCTGACAGGAACACCGGTCCATGCGCTACCATCTTCGGTACGCACAATACGCAGTACGCCATCGTAAAACGCGCCTTCACCAACGTTGCTGATGACCGTGGCAACCGCTTTGCGATCGATAAGCTGCTCTTTATCCATAACTTTGGCGTAGTCATGGCTGGTTTCGATCACTTCCGGCAGCGAGCCGCTACGTGAAAGGGTGATGACTTTGGTGTTATAAGCGTCTTCTTCCACGGGCACTTGTTTAACGGTGATACCTGGGTTTTCTTTTTCAAAACGGGCAATCAATTTGCTGATAACTGCCTGACGCTCCTGCTCCACCGAAGAATGCATAAATTCGATGGATACATGGGTTTTATTTTCTTCTTTACAGCCTGAAATCAGGGCGCAGGAAACCAGTGCTGATAACAGCACGATTTTTGATTTAATCATGAGATGTTCCTTTTTATTTAATCCACATAACCTGCCAAGGGCGCAGCGTTATTTCATTACCCAATATATCAACTTCACTAATCAGATCCCGACCATGCAGATCAGTAATATTTACATGCTGAATATTTTTACTGACATTAAACAATCCAGTCAGACAATTACCATCAGCGTTACTTCTTTGAATACGCATTACGGATGAATTAACCGTATCGATGGTAAAATTATTATCCGGATGAAACTCGTTATGGCTGCGACGAAGTGTAATTAAACGCGACAACTCATGATATACCGCATGCCTTAATGTAGCTTCATCGTTCAGTTCTCGTGTTATCTCTTCACTGTGATATTTTTTACGGTTAATCGCACGGTTATATCCGAGTTTTTCGACACCTGCGTAATCATTACGCGAGCCAAGAATACTTTGAATATATATCGCGGGTACACCGGGGAAACTTAACAAAATCGCATGGGCAAGGATAAACCTGGCGCAACGTTCTTCATCGCTACTCTCGCGGCGGCTTAACGCATCCATATAGGTGACATTCATCTCATAGGGACTGCGCGTGCCGTCGGGATTATTTTTCCAGTTTACTA
>NZ_JBQZXE010000129.1:0-9527 GCF_053555855.1 Shigella sp. SIG3 | reverse complement strand
TGACTGATAAAATAATGGCGGCAACGTCAATATAATTACTTTCGTCAATATTCACGCATGCACGATGAGTGGAAAAACAATCCGGGCAAGAACGGCTAACGGCAATTTTTAATTCTGACATTTTATTCATCTCTTTATTTCAGGTAATAGCAGGTCCTCAATTTCTCAAAGGAGAAATCGATCACGCCGGAAAAAAAGCAAAGCTCCACCGCTGATAAATAAATCAGTAGTTTGCTTTTTGCAGATGCAATAACCCAGACCAGCCCGGTAACTGGCTATACTCGTCATACCTCAAGTTGCAAGTGCTGCGACTCGAATTATTTAGAGTTTAAAAGGGTTAGCAGTATATGAGCACCGAGGAATACAGGTATTAACCTGTAATGCTTAAAGTCAGGGAGACCTGTACGTTGGGGTGCCCTTTAGTCAGAAGACTAGCGGGCATTAAAGAAATGAAAGTCAAAACTATTACGATGGGCAAACTTCATGATATGGGTTGTCCGCCTTATATGAGGCATTAAGCGGTTATTATTTTCCATTTACCTTTACCGCTTGCTGTGTCAGTTGAAGGTAGAGTTATTCTATCCATGAAATGGCTATAATCTGTGAAGAAGATCAACAAAAAACGATCATACCCCAGATAATAAATCATTAATTATGAATATCGCCATATTAGATGCTGTTTTGTTACTTAAATGTTGTAATTTCGTGTTTTATATTTGCGTTAAGAAATTAAACCTGCCAAATAATAATATTCGGCGCAGGTTTAATAATAAATTAATCACTATTTAAGCGAATTTATTGAATAACAATTCAAAGCATAAACCGATACCCAATACCGGTTTCAGTAATGAAGTGGCGAGGCCGGGCCGGATCCTGTTCCAGTTTTTGTCGCAGATGTCCCATATAAATACGCAAATAGTGACTGTGTTCGACCGCGTTTGGCCCCCACACCTGGTTAAGGAGCTGGCGCTGGGTGAGTACTTTTCCGGCATTGTTGAGCAGCACCGCTAGCAGGCGGAACTCAATTGGTGTGAGATGCACCTCTTCCTCACCCCGGTGAATCACGCGGGCGGCTAAATCGACGGTAACATCGGAAAATTTCACCAGCGGATCGGGCGCGGCGGTGGCGGAGTGGCGGCGTAAAGCGACGCGCAGACGGGCCTGCAATTCGCCAATGCCAAACGGCTTACTCAGATAATCATCCGCTCCGGCATCCAGCGCGGCGATCTTGTCGCTCTCTTCGCTGCGTGCGGAAAGCACAATCACCGGCACCGGGCTCCACTGGCGCAGGTCGCGGATAAACTCAATCCCATCACCATCGGGCAGGCCGAGATCGAGAATAATCAAATCTGGCTTACGGGTTGCCGCTTCCAGCAAGCCGCGTTGCAGAGTTTCGGCCTCAAAGACGCGCATCCCGTCGCCCTCCAGCGCCGTGCGCAGAAAGCTACGAATAGCCTGTTCATCTTCAACAATCAGAACGTTTGTCACATATCCTCATGAAAGTCTTCAAGTTCAGGAGCGGTTTGCTGGGGAAGTGTAACACGAAAACAGGCACCACCTTCCGGTCGGTTGAACGCGGTAATGGTGCCGCCGTGTACATCCACAATCGCCCGACAAATTGCCAACCCAAGCCCGACACCCGGCACCGCCGACTCTTTATTCCCGCGAGCAAACTTATCAAATATCGTCTGCTCCTGGCCTGGCGGAAGACCGGGGCCGTTATCCCAGACATCCAGTTGTAGATTTTCGCCCTCAACGTGGGCATCGATACCAATTTCGGCCTGCGCACCCGCATATTTCACCGCGTTCTCCAGCAGATTAATCAGCACCCGTTCAAAGAGTGGCCCGTCAACGTGGATTAAGGTCAGCGGTTCTGGCAGAGAAAGATTGATGGGCGACGATAAACCCGGTTCCAGCATTTGCAGCGCGCTGCCGACTACTTCTTCCAGCGTTAACCACTCTTTCTTCAAATTAAAGCCGCCGGACTGAATTCGCGCCATATCCAGTAGATTATTCACCAGTCGGGTAGTGTTCAGCACATGCTGACGAATCTCGCTGGCCTGGCGGGCGTGGGGTGATCCTTCGCTTGCCAGATCGAGCGTTAAGATTTCTGCCTGACCAAACAGCACCGTAAGCGGCGTGCGTAAATCATGCGAAAGCGCTGCCAGCAGGGCGTTGCGGATCTGTTCACGTTCGCTTGCCATCCGCGCCTGTTCTTCGCTGGCGGTTAGCGTCAGCCGCTCAAGGGCATTGGCGACTAACAGCGTAAAAGTCTCCAGCAGGCGCTGCTGTTCCGGGATCATCAACTGGCGCAGATTCCCCGGCTCCACCACCACCAGCCGTAGGTTTTCTCGCCGCTTTTTAGCGGCAAAATCTGGTACGGTACACCGGGTAACGTGTCGGTGCCCGCGCCCGCAGGCAGGCCTTTATCAAAACTCCACTGCGCGATGGCATCGTCCCATGGCGTCATTCCTTGCGGATGTGTTAACGGCTGCAATTTACCGTTGTCATCGGGCAACAACACCTGACTGCGGGCATGAAACGTAGAGGCAATAAATTGTTCGCTGGTGGCGGCGATGTCCTGCGGACTGCGGCCCACCGCCAGAGCTTTCGACATTTCATATAAGTGCCGTGTGCGTTGCTCGCGGTAACGGGCTACCCGCGCCTGATAACGCACGCCAGCAGTAAGGTTCCCGATCACCAGCCCGACGGTTAACATCACCGCGAAGGTCAGCAGATATTGCACATCAGAGACGGCGAGCGTGCCGCGTGGGGCGATAAAAAAGAGATCGAAACTCACCACATTAATGACGGTGGCAACCACCGAAGGCCAGCGTCCATAAAATAGCGCCACCACCACGCCAAGCAGATACAGCATCACCAGGTTGGCGGCATCAAACGCCATCAGCCACTGCATGGCAATTAAGGTGATAACGGCGCATAACGCGGCGGCAACCACGCATCCCTGAATCTGTACCCGCCACTTGTCTTTAAATGAGCGGCTATCCGGCGCGTTGTTAATCGTGCGGGCGGGTGGTTCATCAAGCGCGACCAGCACCTGATCGAGATCGGGGGCGATGCGCGCCAGTCGGTCAGCAAATGTTTCCCGACGCCACCAGCGGCGCGAGGCTGGGCGACCGAGAATAATCTTGCCGAGATTATGTTCACGGGCATAACGCACTACCGCTTTCTCTTCTGCTGGATCAGAAAGTGTTGCCGTCTCCGCGCCCAGCTCCTGCGCCAGACGTAAGGCGCTGAGAATTGCCCGACGTTTTTTCTCCGGTAAGCGATGCAGGGCAGGGGGTTCAACATACACCGCGTGCCAGACGCTCCCCAGCCGTGACGCCAGCCGCGCCGCCGCGCGGACCAGTTTTCGCTGCCGGTGTTATGGCCGATGCATAAAAGGATCGCGTCGCGCGTGTGCCAGACTTTCTCTTCGCCAGGATGCCCCCGCCAGGCGCGCATTTGCTCATCAACGCGATCGGCAGTACGGCGCAGTGCCAGTTCGCGCAGGGCGATCAGATTGCCTTTGCGGAAAAAATGTTCAATGGCGCGCTCCGCCTGCCCGGCAATATAGACGTTGCCTTCTTTCAGCCGCTGGCGCAGATCGTCCGGGGGCAAGTCCACCAGCACCACGTCGTCGGCGGCATCGAAAAAAGGATCGGGCACGGTTTCCCGTACCTGAATTCCGGTGACGCCGCTGACCACATCATTCAGACTTTCCAGATGCTGAACGTTGACGGTTGTGAAAACATCAATGCCAGCTTCCAGCAGTTCTTCGATATCCTGCCAGCGTTTAGGATGACGAGAACCTGGCGCATTACTGTGCGCCAGTTCGTCCATTAAGATCAGCGCCGGACGGCGGGCGAGGGCGGCATCGAGATCAAACTCGCTGATATGCCGCCCACGGTACGCCTGGCGTTTCAGAGGCAGAATAGCCAGCCCTTCAAGCATGGCGGCGGTATCTTTCCGCCCATGGGTTTCTACCACACCAACCACAATATCCAGCCCTTGCGCCCGCAGTCGCTGGGCTTCTGCCAGCATCGCCCAGGTCTTCCCGACGCCTGCACAGGCACTGAAGAAAACTTTCAGCTTCCCCCGATGCGGCGCGGCAGTTTGTTCCAGCAGACGGTCGGGGTCGGGACGTAAGGGTTCGTTATTCATCAAGCTTATCCAGTGCCAGATTGAGTTCGACAATGTTGACGACCGGCTGGCCGATATATTTCACCAGCGGTTGTTGGCTGTATTTTGCGATCAGCTGCGTGAGCTGTTCAACGCTGAGATTACGCGCTTTTGCGATGCGTGGGATCTGCCAGGCCACCGCTTGCGGGGTGATGTTATTGTCCAGTCCGCTTGCCGACGCCGTCACCAGTTCAACCGGAACGTTCGTGCTGGCGTCCGGGTTAGCGGCCCGTAATGCGGCAACGCGTGCGGCTATCTGTTTATCCAGCTCCGGGTTACTGACTGCCAGATTGCTCCCGCCAGAAGCCTGTGGATTATAGGGCATTTCTGCTGTTGCCGACGGGCGACCATGAAAATAGCCGTTGCCGGTAAAATTTTGCCCGATTAATGCCGAACCGCGCACCGTATCACCTTCACGAATCAACGAACCGTTGGCCTGCCAGGGATACCACCATTGCCCCAGTGCGGTGGTCAGCAGCGGGTAAACGCCGCCAGTAATCAATAACAGAAAGAGAAATGTCGATAATGCCGGACGTAATCCACTCATGGTAAACCTCACACCAGACTACAAACGGTTAGCAGTAAATCAATGACTTTGATACCAATAAACGGCACCAGCAGCCCACCCAGACCGTAAATCCATAAGTTACGGCGCAACATGGCAGAAGCGGTAAGCGGTTTATAACTCACGCCTTTTAACGCCAGAGGAATCAAAAAGACGATAATCAAGGCGTTGAAAATGACCGCACTGAGAATGGCGGAGTCGGGCGAATGCAGGCGCATGATGTTCAGCGCATTTAACTGCGGATATGTTGCCGCGAACGCCGCCGGAATAATGGTGAAGTATTTCGCCACATCGTTGGCAATGCTGAAGGTGGTCAGCGAGCCACGGGTCATCAGCATCTGTTTGCCAATGTGCACCACCTCGATCAACTTGGTCGGGTTAGAGTCGAGATCCACCATATTGCCCGCCTCTTTCGCCGCCTGGGTGCCGGAGTTCATCGCCACCGCGACATCTGCCTGCGCCAGCGCCGGAGCATCGTTGGTGCTGTCGCCGGTCATCGCTACCAAACGACCTTCCGCCTGATACTGACGGATCAATGCCAGCTTGGCCTCCGGTGTCGCTTCGGCGAGAAAATCATCGACACCCGCTTCCGCAGCTATCGCGGCGGCAGTCAGACGGTTATCGCCGGTAATCATCACCGTTTTAATGCCCATTTGCGCAGCTGGGCGAAGCGCTCTTTAATACCGCCTTTGACGATATCTTTCAGCGCAATAACGCCCAGCACACGAGAACCTTCCACCACCACCAGCGGCGTGGCTCCTTGACGCGCAACCTGATCGACTTTTTGATCAACATCGGCAGGGAAGTGACCGCCGTTAGCCTCAATATGGCGGCGAATGGCATCGACAGAACCTTTACGGATCATGCGGTTGTCGATGTTGATCCCGCTCATCCGGCTTTGCGCAGTAAACGGTACAAAGGTGGCATGGAGCGACTGCACATCGCGCTCGCGCAGGTTAAAACGTTGCTTGGCGAGGATCACAATACTGCGACCTTCCGGCGTTTCATCAGCCAGCGAAGCCAGTTGTGCGGCGTCAGCCAGCGTTTTTTCATCCACGCCCTGCGCGGGGATAAACTCCGACGCCTGACGGTTACCGAGTGTGATGGTGCCGGTTTTATCCAGTAGCAGAACGTCAACGTCACCTGCCGCTTCAACTGCACGTCCGCTGGTGGCAATCACATTCGCGCCCAGCATCCGACTCATCCCGGCGACGCCGATCGCTGACAACAGGCCACCAATAGTGGTTGGGATCAGACAGACCAGCAGCGCCACCAGTACCGTTACACTCACGGCATTACCGCCCCACGCGGAAAACGGCCACAGCGTGGCGGTTGCCAGTAAAAAGACGATGGTCAGAGCAATCAGCAGGATAGTCAGGGCAATCTCGTTCGGTGTTTTGCGTCGCTGTGCGCCTTCCACCATCGCGATCATCCGATCCAGAAATGTCTCACCGGGGTTAACGCTACACTCAATCACCAGCCAGTCAGAAAGAATACGCGTGCCGCCGGTGACGGAGGCAAAATCGCCGCCGGATTCACGGATCACCGGTGCCGATTCCCCGGTGATGGCGCTTTCATCGACCGATGCGCCGCCTTCAATGACTTCACCATCGCAGGGGATAATATCGCCAGCTTCTACCAGCACGATGTCACCTTTACGCAGTTGATCGGCAGGAACTTTGTCCGCCGCAGCGCCATATTTCGGCTCACGCAGCTTGCGGGCAAAGGCAGTTTTTTTCACCCCTTTAAGACTGTTGGCCTGCGCTTTACTGCGGCCTTCTGCCAGCGCCTCGGCGAAATTAGCGAACAGTACGGTGACCCACAGCCAGCCGCTAATTGCCGCGCTAAACAGCGCATTGCCAGGCATCGCACCGCTTGCCATCGCGATGCTAATACAGGTGGTCAGCAGACTGCCGATCCAGACGATAAACATCACCGGATTGCGCCATTGCGCCTGCGGGTTTAATTTTTTCACCGCTTCTTTCAGCGCCTGAACGACAAGTGTTGGTTCGAATAGCGCCAGTTGTTTACGACTCATATTCAGTGCTCACTCAATATCATCAGGAGAGATATTCCGCCACCGGACCAAGCGCCAGGGCAGGGATAAAGGTCAGTGCGCCAACCAGCAACACGGTGCCGATTAACAGGCCAACAAACAGCGGGCCGTGCGTTGGCAGCGTGCCGGAGCTGGCGGGTTGGCTCTTTTTACTCACCAGCGAACCGGCAATTGCCATCACCGGGATAATCACCCCGGAGCGACCGACAAACATGCAGAACGCCAGTAAACAGTTCCAGAACGGAGAGTTGGCGCTTAATCCGGCAAAGGCGCTGCCGTTGTTGTTAGCGGCGGACGACACGGCGTACAGCACTTCGCTAAAACCATGCGGGCTAGGGTTAAGTATGGCGCTACGTCCGGCGTCGGTCATCATCGCCAACGCCGCGCCCATCAGTACCAGTGTTGGAGTAACCAGAATCGCCAGTGCAGTCAGTTTCATCTCGCGTACGTCGATTTTTTTACCCAGATATTCCGGTGTACGACCAATCATCAGCCCGGCAATAAACACCGCCAGCAGGACAAACAGCATCATGCCGTAAAGACCAGAACCGACACCGCCGAACACCACTTCACCAATTTGCATTAGCCACATCGGCACCATGCCGCCGAGAGCGGTAAACGAATCATGCATCGCAATCACCGCGCCACAGGACGCCGCCGTAGTCACGACCGCAAACAGGCTACTGACCAGCACGCCGAAACGGCTCTCTTTACCTTCCATATTGATGCTGCTGTCTGCGCCGAGCGCCAGCAGATGAGGATTACCCTGAACTTCTGCCCACATAACCACGCCTACGCAGATGACAAAAATCACTGACATCGCCCACAGCAACATGCGCCCCTGGCGGCGATCGCCCGTCACTTCACCAAAGGCAAAGCACAGCGCTGTTGGGATCAAGAAGATCGCCAGCATCTGCACGAAGTTGGTCAGTGCGGTTGGGTTTTCAAACGGATGCGACGAGTTGGCATTAAAGAAGCCACCGCCGTTAGTACCGAGCATCTTGATCGCTTCCTGAGAAGCTACTGGTCCCATGGGTAACAGCTGTTGCGCTCCTTCAACGGTATTCACTGCCTGATAGGGCAGAAAGTTTTGCAGCGCACCTTGTTGAATAAAAAACAGTGCGATTAACAACGCCACAGGGACTAGCACCCATAACGTGATGCGTAGCAGATCGACCCAGGCATTCCCGAGTGTGCTCATGCTCTGGCGAGTAAACGCACGGATGAAGGCAAAAATCACCGCAATCCCGCTGGCGGCAGAAAGAAAGTTTTGTACCGTTAAGCCTGCCATCTGGCTGAAATAGCTCAACGTGGTTTCACCGCTATAAGATTGCCAGTTGGTATTCGTGACAAAGCTGACGGCGGTATTCAGCGCCAGATCCCACGACAGCCCCGGCAACTGCTATGGATTAAGCGGCAGATAGTGCTGACCGAGCAACATAAAAAACAGCACCGCCAGCCCCAGCATGTTCAGGCCGAGAATGGCACAAAGATATTGCTTCCAGTTCATCTCATGGTCAGAGACGCCAGGTAAACGAAAGAGTATACGTTCAACGCCCGCTGTACCTGGAAGAGGAATGTCATTAATCAGCCGCGCCAGCCCGCTGCCTAAAGGACGCGCCAGCACCATTAATACCAGTAAAAACGTGGCAATCAGTAAGAACCCTTGCGCAGCCATCAGAACGCCTCCGCATTGATCAGGGCATAAACCAAATAACCCAGTAATAAAAACACCAGCAACACGCCGGCTATCACGCCTGCACTCACAGTGCACCTCCAGTAGCCTAAAAGTGATACCGGAAGAGTAGAATTCTGGCTGCAAAGATTTCGCAAAAATCTGCGGACGGGGTGTAAAAAAAGTATAAAAATGGCAAAGGCCATGATTTAACTGATGGTTAGTATTAATTTAACTTTTGTGTAATTTAATTACAGTGTGAATGTAAATAAACCATCAATAAGCAAAAATAAGTGGTCGGATGAGTGGTAAAATTACACAAAAGGCGGTACTATTTTCATCAGATAAACAAATTCATTTTTCCGGTGCTATTCACCGGGTAGATACAAAAGGGGGAGAAAAGTATGGAACTCTACAGAGAATATCCTGCATGGCTTATCTTTTTACGCCGTACATATGCGGTTGCAGCGGGCGTTCTGGCGCTGCCTTTCATGTTTTTCTGGAAAGACCGCGCCCGCTTTTACAGCTACCTGCACCGCGTCTGGTCGAAAACCAGCGATAAACCGGTGTGGATGGATCAGGCCGAAAAGGCAACCGGTGATTTTTACTGATTGCCTGCGCGCTTAAGCCAGCCTCGTATCAGGGGGCTGGTTTAGGTGTTCAACATCAACGTCTTCCATGATAATTAACATGGAAGACGTTTCCATCGTATTATTCATTTCATCACTGTTTTAGCATCACGTTTCAATAGTATCCTTTCATAGGGCTACCCAGGATGCGGTCACCTTCATTGTCGCTCTAAGCGACTAGATCATCAGAAATCTCCAGTTAGATTGCATACTTCCTTACACACTTTCGTGAAACTTCAGGGTAAGGTGAGAAAGCCGTCATCCCTTTTTCTAATTCCAGCATCTAAATAAATTCCGAATTTTGTTATTAGTATCGCTACCGCAATAAAAACAGATAGTAAAGAGAGTAATATATACTTTATTGATATATTAAGAATAATTAATTGTTAACATATCTAATCCAATAAGATGTTATGTTGT
>NZ_JBQZXE010000128.1:0-9681 GCF_053555855.1 Shigella sp. SIG3 | reverse complement strand
GGTTGATAGAAATATCTCCTGGGGCTTCATCTTTCCAGACCTCAGAGTAAACCTGAAATCGGAAAGCTTCAGGCACCCGCAGTTATCTTACCCTTCCTCAACAAAATAGCTGTTTATTTATACAGCAAATCCTGTTTCGGACTTCTCACTCCCCATTTGATCAACTGAAGCTGAACCCGTTTTTTTCTGCATGCCTCAATCGTCAAAATTCTTCGCCACCAGCCAGCTCTGCCATAACTTGCCACATTGAAAAAGTAGCCAAAGTGCTTCAGGCACCATCAGTTCACCATCACCAAAAAAAAGAAACATTCCAGAACTTCCGCATCTCGCCCAGCCGCTCCGACTTCTATACTGAATAGAAAACGTCAACTTAAGAGAAACCTATGCCATTACCCGATTTTCATTTTTCTGAACCTTTTACCCTCGGTATTGAACTGGAAATGCAGGTGGTTAATCCGCCGGGCTATGACTTAAGCCAGGACTCTTCAATGCTGATTGACGCGGTTAAAAATAAGATCACGGCCGGAGAGGTAAAGCACGATATCACCGAAAGTATGCTGGAGCTGGCGACGGATGTTTGCCGTGATATCAACCAGGCTGCCGGGCAGTTTTCAGCGATGCAGAAAGTCGTATTGCAGGCAGCCGCAGACCATCATCTGGAAATTTGCGGCGGTGGCACGCCCCCGTTTCAGAAATGGCAGCGTCAGGAGGTATGCGACAACGAACGCTATCAACGAACGCTGGAAAACTTTGGCTATCTCATCCAGCAGGCGACCGTTTTTGGTCAGCATGTCCATGTTGGCTGTGCCAGTGGCGATGACGCCATTTATTTGCTGCACGGCTTGTCACGGTTTGTGCCGCATTTTATTGCCCTTTCCGCCGCGTCGCCATATATGCAGGGAACGGATACGCGTTTTGCCCCCTCACGACCGAATATTTTTTCCGCCTTTCCTGATAATGGCCCGATGCCGTGGGTCAGTAACTAGCAACAATTTGAAGCCCTGTTTCGCTGTCTGAGTTACACCACGATGATCGACAGCATTAAAGATCTGCACTGGGATATTCGCCCCAGTCCTCATTTTGGCACGGTGGAGGTTCGGGTGATGGATACCCCGTTAACCCTTAGCCACGCGGTGAATATGGCGGGATTAATTCAGGCCACCGCCCACTGGTTACTGACGGAACGCCCGTTCAAACATCAGGAGAAAGATTACCTGCTGTATAAATTCAACCGTTTCCAGGCCTGTCGCTATGGTCTGGAAGGCGTCATTACCGATCCGCACACTGGCGATCGTCGACCGCTAACGGAAGATACCTTGCGATTGCTGGAAAAAATCGCCCCTTCAGCACATAAAATTGGCGCATCGAGCGCAATTGAAGCACTGCATCGCCAGGTCGTCAGCGGTCTGAATGAAGCGCAGCTGATGCGCGATTTCGTCGCCGATGGCGGCTCGCTGATTGGGCTGGTGAAAAAGCATTGTGAGATCTGGGCCGGTGACTAAGCCGGGAATTGCCTTACAGAAGAATATCCCTGACAATGGTGTTTTAACTTATATTTAACAATGTTATGAAACACCCTTTAGAAACCTTGACCACCGCAGCAGGCATTTTGCTGATGGCTTTCCTCTCTTGCCTGCTGCTGCCCGCCCCCGCACTGGGGCTGACGCTGGCACAAAAACTGGTGACCATGTTCCATCTGATGGATCTTAGCCAGCTTTACACTTTATTGTTTTGTCTGTGGTTTTTAGTGCTGAGCGCTATTGAGTATTTTGTTCTGCGCTTTATCTGGCGACGCTGGTTCTCGCTGGCGGATTAAACGTCGATTATCGCCGAACTTCGCGGCATACTTTGCTTATTCTCCTTCGCCTAAAGGAACGTTTATGGATAAGCAATCACTGCACGAAACGGCGAAACGCCTAGCTCTTGAGTTACCCTTTGTCGAGCTTTGCTGGCCTTTTGGCCCGGAGTTCGATGTTTTTAAAATTGGCGGCAAGATTTTTATGCTGTCGTCGGAGCTACGCGGCGTCCCCTTTATCAATCTGAAGTCCGATCCACAAAAATCCCTGTTAAATCAGCAAATATACCCAAGCATTAAGCCAAGGTATCACATGAATAAAAAGCACTGGATTTCGGTGTATTCCGGCGAGGAAATCTCCGAAGCGTTACTTCGCGATCTGATCAACGATTCGTGGAATCTGGTGGTTGATGGTCTGGCTAAACGCGATCAAAAAAGAGTGCGTCCAGGCTAAAGCGGGAATCTATAGCGCATTTTTCTCGCTTACCATTTCTCGTTGAACCTTGTAATCTGCTGGCACGCAAAATTACTTACACATGGAGTCTTTATGGATATCATTTCTGTCGCCTTAAAGCGTCATTCCACTAAGGCATTTGATGCCAGCAAAAAACTTACCCCGGAACAGGCCGAGCAGATCAAAACGCTACTGCAATACAGCCCATCCAGCACCAACTCCCAGCCGTGGCATTTTATTGTTGCCAGCACGGAAGAAGGTAAAGCGCGTGTTGCCAAATCCGCTGCCGGTAATTATGTGTTCAACAAACGTAAAATACTTGATGCCTCGCACGTCGTGGTGTTCTGTGCAAAAACCGCGATGGACGATGCCTGGCTGAAGCTGGTTGTTGACCAGGAAGATGCCGATGGCCGCTTTGCCACGCCGGAAGCGAAAGCCGCGAACGATAAAGGTCGCAAGTTCTTCGCCGATATGCACCGTAAAGATCTGCATGATGATGCAGAGTGGATGGCAAAACAGGTTTATCTCAACGTCGGTAACTTCCTGCTCGGCGTGGCGGCGCTGGGTCTGGACGCGGTGCCCATCGAAGGTTTTGACGCCGCAATCCTCGATGCAGAATTTGGTCTGAAAGAGAAAGGCTACACCAGTCTGGTGGTTGTTCCGGTAGGTCATCACAGCGTTGAAGATTTTAACGCTACGCTGCCGAAATCTCGTCTGCCGCAAAACACCACCTTAACCGAAGTGTAATTCTCTCTTGCCGGGCATCTGCCCGGCTATTTCCCCTCAGATTCTCCTGATTTGCATAACCCTGTTTCAGCCGTCATCATAGGCTGCTGTTGTATAAAGGAGACGTTATGCAGGATTTAATATCCCAGGTTGAAGATTTAGCGGGTATTGAGATCGATCACACCACCTCGATGGTGATGATTTTCGGTATTATTTTTCTGACCGCCGTCGTGGTGCATATTATTTTGCATTGGGTGGTACTGCGGACCTTCGAAAAACGTGCCATCGCCAGTTCACGGCTTTGGTTGCAAATCATTACCCAGAATAAACTCTTCCACCGTTTAGCTTTTACCCTGCAGGGAATTATCGTCAATATTCAGGCGGTATTCTGGCTGCAAAAAGGCACCGAAGCGGCAGATATTCTGACTACCTGCGCGCAGTTGTGGATCATGATGTATGCGCTGCTTTCAGTCTTCTCGTTGCTGGATGTTATTTTGAATCTGGCGCAGAAATTCCCGGCGGCATCTCAGTTACCGCTGAAAGGGATATTTCAGGGGATTAAACTGATCGGCGCAATCCTGGTCGGCATTTTGATGATCTCGCTGCTGATTGGTCAGTCGCCAGCGATTCTGATCAGCGGTCTTGGTGCAATGGCTGCCGTGCTGATGTTGGTATTTAAAGATCCGATTCTTGGTCTGGTGGCAGGTATTCAGCTTTCCGCGAACGATATGCTGAAACTGGGCGACTGGCTGGAAATGCCGAAATACGGCGCGGATGGCGCGGTGATCGATATTGGGTTAACCACCGTCAAAGTGCGTAACTGGGACAATACCATTACCACTATTCCCACCTGGTCTCTGGTTTCTGACTCCTTTAAAAACTGGAGCGGGATGTCAGCATCTGGCGGGCGACGTATTAAGCGCAGTATCAGTATTGATGTCACCAGTATTCGTTTTCTTGATGAAGACGAAATGCAACGTCTGAATAAAGCGCATTTGTTAAAGCCTTATTTAACCAGCCGCCATCAGGAAATTAATGAGTGGAATCGCCAGCAAGGTTCTACGGAGTCGGTATTAAACCTGCGCCGAATGACCAATATTGGAACCTTTCGTGCCTATCTGAACGAATATCTGCGTAACCATCCGCGGATTCGTAAAGATATGACCTTAATGGTACGCCAACTGGCTCCAGGTGATAACGGTTTACCGCTCGAGATCTACGCGTTTACTAACACCGTGGTGTGGCTGGAATATGAAAGCATTCAGGCTGATATATTCGATCACATATTTGCGATTGTCGAAGAGTTTGGTCTGCGACTTCATCAGTCGCCAACCGGCAATGATATTCGCTCTCTGGCGGGTGCATTTAAGCAGTAATTAAAAAAACCGCTCTCATCGAATGGATGAGAGCGGACATCGTTTTGTCGGATGTAGCGTGAATGCCTTATTTCCGACGCAGCGTTTTAAATGCCACAAACAGGAATACAATCCACACCGGCAGCAGGATCGCTGACAAGCGCATATCATCCATCGTGCACATCAGCAGCAAAATCATGCCGAGGAAGGCGATGCAAAGATAGTTGCCGAACGGATAGAGCAGCGCCTTAAACTGTGTTTCACGCCCCTGACGTCGCATCGCCGCGCGAAAACGCAGATGCGCCAGGCAGATCATAATCCAGTTCAACAGCAACGTTGCTACCACCAGCGTCATCAGCAGACCAAACGCTTTTTGCGGCAGCAGATAGTTGATTAACACCACCAGCGAAGTGATCGCTCCGGAAAGCATCAGCGAGTTAATCGGCACACCGCGACGGCTGACGCGAGTCAAAAACTTCGGCGCATTACCCTGCACAGAAAGGCCAAACAGCATGCGGCTGTTAGAGTAAACCCCGCTGTTATACACCGACAGCGATGCCACCAGAATGACGAAGTTCAGCGCAGAAGCTACCACATTGCTGTCGAGATTATGGAAAATCATCACAAACGGGCTACTGTTGGATTTCACTTCCACCCACGGATAGAGTGCCAGTAAAACCACCAGTGAACCGATATAAAACAGCAGGATGCGATACACCACCTGATTTACCGCTTTTGGAATGCTTTTTTCCGGATCGCGCGCTTCAGCGGCTGTAATCCCAATCAGCTCCAGACCGCCGAAGGAGAACATAATTACCGCCAGCGACAAAATCAGCCCATTCCAGCCGGTGGCGAAGAAACCACCGTAGCGCCAGAGGTTGTCGATACTGGCTTTCTCGCCGCCGTGACCAGAAAACAGCAGCCACAGGCCAAAGCCGATCATACCGATGATCGCCAGCACTTTAATCAGCGCAAACCAGAACTCGGTTTCGCCATATAAGCGCACGTTCACCAGGTTAACGGCGTTGATGATAATAAAGAAGGCGGCAGCCCAAATCCACGTTGGAACATCCGGGAACCAGTACTGCATATAGATGCCCGCAGCGGTCAGCTCTGCCATTCCCACCAGCACGAACATTACCCAGTAGTTCCAGCCAGAGAGGAAGCCCGCAAACGGTCCCCAGTATTTATAGGCAAAGTGGGCAAATGAACCGGATACCGGCTCTTCGACCACCATCTCGCCAAGCTGGCGCATAATCAGGAAAGCGATGATCCCGGCGACGCCGTAGCCCAGCAATACAGCCGGACCCGCCATCTGAATCGCCGGGCCAATGCCAAGAAACAGACCAGTACCAATTGCGCCACCCAGCGCAATCAGTTGAATATGACGGTTATGTAATCCGCGATGAAGCGTCGGCTCTTGATTCGACGCAGTATCTTCCGATACGGTTGACGCGTTTTTCACGCCTTTCCCCTGTGTGTCTTTTTTGTTGAGGGGCACCTTTTAACATTTAGTGCCCATCGTCGCAAGACACAATCCACACGGTTAAACGAGGTATCCTGCTTTAATTCCGTACCCGATGTCGGTGCAGCCACATCAGCTTATACGCCGCCGGGATAATAAACAGCGACAGCAAAGGTGCGGTGATCATGCCGCCAATCATCGGGGCGGCAATCCGGCTCATCACCTCTGAACCAGCCCCCGTTCCCCACAGAATCGGCAGCAGACCGGCGATAATCACCGCCACCGTCATCGCTTTCGGGCGCACGCGCAGGACCGCGCCGTGATACAACGCCTCATCCAGCTTCTGCTCGCTGAATGTTTGTGGATTATTCAACGACGGCTCGGCCTCTATGGCGTGACGTAAATACATCAGCATCACCACGCCAAATTCGGCGGCGACCCCGGCAAGGGCAATAAAGCCGGTACCCGTCGCCACAGAAAGATGAAAGCCCATCCACCACAGTAACCAGATGCCGCCCACCAGCGCAAACGGTACGCTGCTGATAATCAGCAACGCTTCGCCCACCCGACGGAATGCCAGATACAACAGCACGAAGATGATCATCAGTGTCATCGGCACCATGAGTTTCAGCTTATGGTTGGCGCGCTCCAGTAGCTCGAACTGCCCGGAGAATGCCACGCTGGTGCCCGGTTTTAACTGCACTTTTTCAGCTATCGCTTTTTGCAAATCGTGAACCACCGACACCATGTCACGATCGCGGGCATCGATATAAATCCAGCTCGTCGGGCGCGCATTCTCGGTTTTCAGCATCGACGGTCCGGTAGAGACTTTAACGTCGGCCACGTCTGCCAGGGTGATTTGCTGCTTCATCGGCGTCAGGATCGGCAACTGGCGCAGTGCCTGCGGACTATCGCGCCAGCTTTGCGGATAACGCAGATTAATTGGATAACGGGCAATCCCTTCAACCCTTTCGCCAACCATCGCCCCGCCCACCGCAGAAGTCACAAACAACTGCACATCCGCCACCGTCATACCGTAACGTGCGGCTTTTTCACGGTTAATCTCAACGTTGATATAGCGCCCACCTTCCAGCCGCTCGGCAAGCGCAGAAGCTACGCCTGGCACCGTTCGCGCCACTTCTTCAATTTGCTCAGCCATCGCGTCGATATCCGCCAGCACAGTGCCGGAAACTTTAATGCCGATGGGGCTTTTAATGCCGGTTGAGAGCATATCGATACGGTTACGAATTGGCGGCACCCACAGATTCGCCAGCCCCGGCAGACGCACGGTGTTATCCAGTTCCTCAATGATTTTGTCCATTGTCATGTCTGGCCGCCACTGATCCTGTGGCTTAAGCTGGATGGTCGTTTCTACCATCTCCAGCGGAGCAGAATCGGTGGCGGTTTCCGCTTTCCCGGTTTTGCCAAATACCCGCGCCACTTCAGGTACGCTCATAATTAGCTTGTCGGTTTTTTGCAGCATACTCGCCGCCTCTGCTGCGGAAATCCCCGGCAGCGTCGATGGCATATACAACAAGTCGCCTTCATTGATCTGCGGTAAAAATTCCCCGCCAACTTTATTGAGCGGCCAGAGAACCGTCAGCACCGAAAGCGCCGCCACCAGCAGCGTGGTTTTCGGCCAGTGCAGTACTTTCAGCAACAGCGGATGATAAACACGAATCAAAAAGCGATTGAGCGGATTACTGCTTTCCGGCGGAATTTTGCCACGGATCCAGTAACCCATCAGGATAGGGATCACTACGATCGCCAGCAGCGCCGCACCCGCCATCGCATACGTTTTGGTGAACGCCAACGGGCCAAACAGACGCCCTTCCTGCCCTTCCAGGGTGAAGATCGGGATAAACGACAACGTGATAATCAGCAGACTGATAAACAGCGCCGGCCCCACTTCAACAGACGCATCGGTGATCACCTGCCAGCGCGTTTTATTATCCAGCGTGGCGTCAGGATGCTGGTGCTGCCACTCTTCCAGCCGTTTATGCGCATTCTCGATCATGACGATAGCGGCATCGACCATCGCCCCGACGGCAATCGCAATGCCACCCAGCGACATAATATTGGCATTCAGCCCCTGGAAGGGCATGACAATAAAAGCAATACACAACCCCAGCGGCAACGAAATAATCGCCACCAGCGCCGAGCGCACATGCCAGAGAAACAGCGCGCAGACTACCGCCACCACAATAAACTCTTCCAGCAACTTGCCGCTGAGGTTGTCGATGGCCCGGTCAATGAGCTGGCTGCGGTCGTATGTTGTAACTATCTCCACGCCTTCCGGCAGACTACTTTTCAGCGTTTCCAGTTTGTCCTTCACGGCGGCGATCACTTCTCGGGCGTTTTTGCCGGATCGCAGGATCACCACCCCGCCCGCCACTTCGCCTTCGCCGTTTAATGCCCCGGCGCATCTCCGGGCCAATCTGGACCTTCGCAACATCGCGCAGATAAACGGGCACGCCATTTTCACTGGCTTTTAAAACGATGTGATTAAAGTCGTCGAGCGTTTGTAGATAGCCGCTGGCGCGCACCATATATTCTGCTTCCGCCAGTTCGATTGACGAACCGCCCGCTTCCTGGTTTGAAGCATCCAGCGCGCTTTTTACTTCGGCGAGACTGATGCCATACTGCGCCAGGCGCTGAGGATCGATAACCACCTGATACTCTTTCACCACACCGCCTACCGACGCCACTTCCGCAACGTCAGGAATGGTTTTCAGCTCATATTTGAGAAACCAGTCCTGCAATGAGCGTAAATCGGCAAGATCGTGCTTACCGCTGCGATCCACCAGTGCATATTCATAGATCCAGCCAACACCCGTGGCATCTGGTCCCAGCTCGGCGCTGACTCCCGCAGGCAGCTTACCCTGTACCTGGTTGAGGTACTCCAGCACCCGCGAACGCGCCCAGTACGGATCGGTGCCATCTTCGAAAATGACATACACATAAGAGTCGCCAAACTGCGAGAAACCACGCACAGTCTTCGCGCCAGGCACCGACAACATGGTGGTGGTTAGCGGATAAGTCACCTGATTTTCAACGATTTGCGGTGCCTGGCCGGGATAGCTGGTTTTAATAATCACCTGCACATCGGAGAGATCCGGCAACGCATCCACTGGCGTATTAATGATGGTCCAGGTGCCCCAGATGCTCAGAAACAACGCGCCCATCAGCACCAAAAAACGGTTCGCCACCGAGCGACGAATAATCCATTCAATCATTGGTTATTCCCTCAATGCGCATGGGTAGCACTTTCAGAGCGCATCCGCTCCAGTGCGCCAGAAATATTGGCTTCGGAATCAATCAGGAACAGGCCGCCGGAAACCACCTTTTCACCTTCCGCCAGACCAGAGCGTAATGCGGTGACGCCTTGCGATGCCTGGAAAACAGCAACGCGTTTCGGTACAAAGCGCCCGTCGGCATCAACGGTAATCACCCGCTGTTCGTTGCCGGTATCAATCAGCGCCTCGTCGGCGTTGTCGACTTCCAGACGCAGCTGCAGCGTGCGGGTCGCGGCATCCACGCCAGGTAGCAGCGTCCATTTGCGGATGGTGAGTGTTTTATCCGGTCGCGCCGGAACGGTGAGGGTAAACTGCGAGGCATCTTTCACCAGCCAGGCGATGGACTCCGGGATCGCAGCAGTGACCCACACCGGGTCCATACCCTGAATTCGCGATTACGCGCAATACCCCTGAGAACCGCCATGAACAAGGGTTTCATGATTTGTGATTTTAGTTTAGTACGCAATTTGGTACACAACACTATTTTCACTTCAGCGGGTAGTCATCAAACTCACCATAACGAGCATCGTTGATGATGTATGTGATCACCACAAATATCACATCTGGACTAGTTCCGTCTTCATGCGCAG
>NZ_JBQZXE010000127.1:0-9714 GCF_053555855.1 Shigella sp. SIG3 | reverse complement strand
ACGAGTTAACCTGTTGACATTCAGGTGTTTTAAAGGTAGCAGCTCATGGTGTGTTATCCAGTAAGATGGAGAAAATTAACGGTCAGCCCGCACGCTATAACCAGATTGTTCAGCTAAGAAAGAAAACCAGAGTTGCTAATCAAAGGGCGAACACAACGGCATGGTTATGTTTATTTATATAGTTAGTTTTATGGATAAAATTGAAATTATAAATATAAATAATGAATTAGCAGAAGCATCAACAGTGATATCTTATTCTCTGGTCGATTTATGTAAAACCGACCAGTATTATCGATAAATTATCGTCTGACTTATTTTGCTTCGATAAAGCTTACACCGCAGCCACAATCTTAATTTCAACTTTATACTTCGGGTTCATCAAACCCGCTTGTACCGTGCAGCGCACCGGCGCATGACCCGCGACAACCCAGGCATCCCACGCTTTATTCATCGCCGCGAAGTCGTTTTTATCGGCCAGGAAAATGGTGGCATCCAGAATGCTCGATTTATTGCTGCCCTGTTTTTCCAGCACGGCGTCAATCTGTGCCAGCGTGTTGGCGGTTTGCTCAAAGGCATCGGCGTCGAGGTTTTCCGGTACACCAGTGTAGTAGAGCGTGTTGTTGTGGATTACTACATCAGACCAGCGGGCTTCAGCATCGATACGAACGATAGTCATCATTTTGTCCTCATTATACTTCCATTTTCGTGCTGCAAAGACTGCCACAATGTGAGGTTGCCGTCACCACTTCAACTGGCGAAAGCGCCCTCATCCTGACATAATCCCTGTTCAAATCAACAGGGGGTAGTGTGACGGACGATTTTGCACCAGACGGTCAGCTGGCGAAAGCGATACCAGGCTTTAAGCCGCGAGAACCACAGCGACAGATGGCGGTAGCCGTCACCCAGGCGATAGAAAAAGGCCAGCCGCTGGTGGTGGAAGCAGGAACCGGTACGGGCAAAACCTACGCTTACCTGGCTCCTGCGCTGCGGGCGAAAAAGAAAGTCATTATCTCGACCGGCTCAAAAGCGTTGCAGGATCAGCTCTACAGCCGCGATTTGCCAACAGTCTCAAAGGCATTGAAATATACGGGCAACGTGGCGCTGCTGAAAGGGCGCTCAAACTACCTCTGCCTCGAACGTCTCGAACAGCAGGCGCTGGCGGGGGGCGATCTGCCGGTACAAATCTTAAGCGATGTGATCCTGCTGCGCTCCTGGTCTAATCAAACAGTCGATGGTGATATCAGCACCTGCGTCAGCGTGGCGGAAGATTCACAGGCGTGGCCGCTGGTCACCAGCACCAACGACAACTGTCTTGGCAGCGACTGCCCGATGTATAAAGATTGCTTTGTGGTCAAAGCACGTAAAAAAGCGATGGACGCCGATGTGGTGGTGGTAAACCATCATCTCTTTCTGGCGGATATGGTGGTTAAAGAGAGTGGATTTGGCGAGTTGATCCCTGAAGCGGACGTCATGATCTTCGACGAAGCCCACCAGCTACCGGACATTGCCAGCCAGTATTTTGGTCAGTCACTCTCCAGTCGACAACTGCTCGACCTGGCAAAAGACATCACCATCGCCTACCGCACCGAATTAAAAGACACCCAGCAGTTACAAAAGTGCGCTGATCGTCTTGCCCAGAGTGCGCAGGATTTTCGTCTGCAACTCGGTGAGCCAGGTTATCGCGGTAACCTGCGTGAGCTGTTAGCTAATCCGCAAATTCAGCGGGCATTTTTACTGCTCGATGACACCTTGGAACTTTGTTATGACGTGGCGAAACTGTCACTGGGGCGTTCCGCCTTGCTGGATGCGGCATTTGAGCGCGCCACGTTGTATCGCACACGGCTGAAGCGGCTAAAAGAGATCAATCAGCCGGGCTACAGCTACTGGTACGAATGCACTTCGCGCCATTTTACTCTGGCTCTCACGCCGCTCAGCGTGGCGGATAAATTCAAAGAGTTAATGGCGCAAAAGCCCGGTAGCTGGATCTTCACCTCAGCAACGCTGTCGGTGAACGACGATCTGCATCATTTCACCTCGCGGCTTGGGATAGAACAGGCGGAGTCGTTGCTATTGCCAAGCCCGTTTGATTACAGCCGCCAGGCGTTACTCTGTGTGCCGCGCAATCTGCCGCAAACCAACCAGCTAGGTTCTGCTCGCCAGTTAGCGGCAATGCTGCGACCGATCATCGAAGCTAACAACGGTCGTTGTTTTATGCTTTGTACCTCGCACGCCATGATGCGCGATCTGGCCGAGCAGTTCCGCGCTACCATGACGCTTCCCGTTTTGTTGCAGGGGGAAACCAGTAAAGGCCAACTGTTGCAGCAGTTTGTCAGTGCCGGTAATGCGCTTCTTGTGGCAACCAGTAGTTTCTGGGAAGGGGTGGACGTGCGTGGCGATACATTGTCATTGGTAATTATCGACAAATTGCCGTTTACCTCGCTGGATGATCCACTGTTAAAAGCGCGCATGGAAGATTGTCGTTTGCGCGGTGGCGACCCGTTCGATGAAGTGCAACTACCAGATGCCGTCATTACTCTCAAACAGGGGGTAGGTCGACTGATTCGCGACGCCGACGATCGTGGCGTGCTGGTGATTTGTGACTATCGGCTGGTGATGCGTCCTTACGGCGCGACGTTTCTCGCCAGTCTGCCGCCCGCGCCACGCACCCGTGACATTGCCCGAGCGGTTCGTTTCCTTGCGATACCATCCTCCAGGTAATTTGTTACGGAGTATGGTATGATGCGCGCCTTTTTATTGATCTAAGCACGAAGACCCATGCGAATTCTGGCTATCGATACCGCGACAGAGGCCTGCTCTGTCGCCCTGTGGAACGACGGTACTGTCAACGCTCATTTTGAGCTTTGCCCTCGTGAACATACTCAACGAATCTTACCGATGGTGCAGGATATCCTGACCACCAGCGGAACTTCCCTGACTGATATTAACGCTCTGGCTTACGGGCGCGGCCCCGGTAGCTTTACCGGCGTGCGCATTGGTATTGGCATCGCGCAAGGGCTGGCGCTTGGCGCGGAATTACCGATGATTGGCGTCTCCACGCTAATGACGATGGCGCAAGGGGCGTGGCGCAAAAACGGCGCAACACGCGTGCTGTCAGCCATTGACGCGCGAATGGGCGAAGTTTACTGGGCCGAATATCAGCGTGATGAAAACGGTATCTGGCACGGTGAAGAAACCGAAGCCGTACTCAAACCCGAACTCGTTCATGAACGAATGCAACAGCTTTCCGGCGAATGGGTGACGGTAGGGACGGGCTGGCAAGCCTGGCCGGATCTCGGTAAAGAGAGCGGGCTGGTTTTGCGCGATGGCGAAGTGTTACTCCCCGCTGCAGAAGATATGCTGCCGATTGCTTGTCAGATGTTTGCCGAGGGTAAAACGGTGGCGGTGGAACATGCCGAGCCGGTTTATTTGCGTAACAACGTCGCATGGAAGAAACTTCCGGGCAAAGAATGAATCTTAAGAGTATGCCCTGAGAAAAAAAGGAGTCGCATCATGGCGGTTCAAAAGAATGTTATCAAAGGCATACTGGCAGGTACGTTTGCGCTAATGCTGAGTGGTTGTGTCACTGTGCCGGACGCCATTAAAGGCAGCAGTCCCACGCCGCAACAAGATTTAGTTCGGGTGATGAGTGCGCCGCAGCTGTACGTTGGTCAGGAGGCACGCTTTGGTGGCAAAGTGGTTGCGGTACAAAACCAGCAAGGGAAAACCCGCCTGGAAATTGCTACCGTACCGCTGGACAGCGGAGCTAGGCCGACGCTGGGAGAACCTTCTCGCGGTCGCATTTATGCCGATGTGAACGGTTTTCTGGACCCGGTGGATTTCCGTAGACAACTGGTTACGGTAGTCGGGCCAATCACCGGTGCGGTTGACGGCAAAATCGGCAATACGCCCTATAAATTTATGGTGATGCAAGTAACGGGTTACAAACGTTGGCATTTAACCCAGCAGGTGATTATGCCGCCTCAGCCGATTGATCCATGGTTTTATGGCGGTCGTGGCTGGCCCTATGGCTACGGCGGATGGGGCTGGTATAATCCCGGCCCCGCGAGAGTACAAACAGTTGTAACCGAATAATTGCTTGTTTTTAAAGAAAAAGAAACAGCGGCTGGTCCGCTGTTTCTGCATTCTTACGGTAAAGATAAAAATAAATAGTGACGCGCTTCGCAACCTTTTCGTTGGGTAATTATCAAGCTGGTATGATGAGTTAATATTATGTTAACAGCGTGTATATCATTTGGGGTTGCGATGACGACGAACACGCATTTTAGAGGTGAAGAATTGAAGAAGGTTTGGCTTAACCGTTATCCCGCGGACGTTCCGACGGAGATCAACCCTGACCGTTATCAATCTCTGGTAGATATGTTTGAGCAGTCGGTCGCGCGCTACGCCGATCAGCCTGCGTTTGTGAATATGGGGGAGGTGATGACCTTCCGCAAGCTGGAAGAACGCAGTCGCGCGTTTGCCGCTTATTTGCAACAAGGGTTGGGGCTGAAGAAAGGCGATCGCGTTGCGTTGATGATGCCTAACTTATTGCAATATCCGGTGGCGCTATTTGGCATTTTGCGTGCCGGGATAATCGTCGTAAACGTTAACCCGTTGTATACCCCGCGTGAGCTTGAGCATCAGCTTAACGATAGCGGCGCATCGGCGATTGTTATCGTGTCTAACTTTGCCCACACTCTGGAAAAAGTGGTTGATAAAACCGCCGTTCAGCACGTAATTCTGACCCGTATGGGCGATCAGCTATCTACGGCAAAAGGCACGGTAGTCAATTTCGTTGTTAAATACATCAAGCGCTTGGTGCCGAAATACCATCTGCCAGATGCCATTTCATTTCGTAGCGCACTGCATAACGGCTACCGGATGCAGTACGTCAAACCCGAACTGGTGCCGGAAGATTTAGCCTTCCTGCAATACACCGGCGGCACCACAGGTGTGGCGAAAGGCGCGATGCTGACTCACCGCAATATGCTGGCGAACCTGGAACAGGTCAACGCCACCTATGGGCCGTTGCTGCATCCAGGTAAAGAACTGGTAGTAACGGCACTGCCGCTGTATCACATTTTTGCCCTGACCATTAACTGCCTGCTGTTTATCGAACTGGGTGGGCAGAACCTGCTTATCACTAACCCGCGTGATATTCCAGGGTTGGTAAAAGAGTTAGCGAAATATCCGTTTACCGCTATCACTGGCGTTAACACCTTGTTCAATGCGTTGCTGAACAATAAAGAGTTCCAGCAGCTGGATTTCTCCAGTCTGCATCTTTCCGCAGGCGGTGGGATGCCTGTTCAGCAAGTGGTGGCAGAACGCTGGGTGAAACTGACCGGACAGTATCTGCTGGAAGGTTATGGCCTGACCGAGTGCGCGCCGCTGGTGAGCGTTAACCCGTATGATATTGATTATCATAGCGGTAGCATCGGTTTGCCGGTGCCATCGACGGAAGCCAAACTGGTGGATGACGACGACAACGAAGTACCACCGGGTCAACCGGGTGAGCTTTGTGTCAAAGGACCGCAGGTGATGCTGGGTTACTGGCAGCGTCCGGATGCTACAGATGAGATCATCAAAAATGGCTGGTTACACACCGGCGACATCGCGGTGATGGATGAAGAAGGATTCCTGCGCATTGTCGATCGTAAAAAAGACATGATTCTGGTTTCCGGTTTTAACGTCTATCCCAACGAGATTGAAGATGTCGTCATGCAGCATCCTGGCGTACAGGAAGTCGCGGCTGTTGGCGTACCTTCCGGCTCCAGTGGTGAAGCGGTGAAAATCTTCGTAGTGAAAAAAGATCCATCGCTTACCGAAGAGTCACTGGTGACTTTTTGCCGCCGTCAGCTCACGGGATACAAAGTACCGAAGCTGGTGGAGTTTCGTGATGAGTTACCGAAATCTAACGTCGGAAAAATTTTGCGACGAGAATTACGTGACGAAGCGCGCGGCAAAGTGGACAATAAAGCCTGAGCGTTAAGTCAGTCGTCAGACGCCGGTTAATCCGGCGTTTTTTTTGACGCCCACTAAAGAGAAAACAATTTGAATTACCAAATGATTACTACGGACGATGCGCTGGCTTCTTTGTGTGAAGCCGTCCGTGCCTTTCCGGCGATAGCCCTGGATACTGAATTTGTTCGTACGCGCACTTATTACCCGCAGCTGGGGTTGATTCAACTTTTCGATGGCGAGCATCTGGCGCTAATTGATCCTCTCGGGATCACCGACTGGTCACCGCTGAAAGCGATCCTGCGCGATCCGTCCATCACAAAATTTCTCCATGCAGGCAGTGAAGATCTGGAAGTGTTCCTCAATGTCTTTGGCGAATTACCACAACCCTTGATTGACACGCAAATCCTTGCTGCCTTCTGCGGACGCCCGATGTCATGGGGTTTCGCTTCCATGGTGGAAGAGTATTCCGGCGTTACGCTGGACAAGAGTGAATCGCGCGCCGACTGGCTGGCCAGACCGCTGACCGAACGTCAGTGTGAATACGCAGCGGCGGATGTCTGGTATCTGTTACCGATCACTGCCAAGCTTATGGTAGAAACGGAGGCCTCCGGCTGGCTACCTGCGGCGCTGGATGAATGCCGCCTGATGCAAATGCGTCGTCAGGAAGTCGTTGCGCCGGAAGATGCCTGGCGTGATATCACCAATGCCAGGCAGTTACGCACACGCCAACTGGCCTGTCTGCAACTGTTAGCCGACTGGCGACTGCGCAAGGCGCGAGAGTGTGATCTGGCGGTGAACTTTGTCGTGCGTGAAGAGCATTTGTGGTCGGTCGCGCGTTATATGCCGGGAAGTTTAGGCGAACTGGACAGCCTGGGTTTATCCGGTAGCGAAATCCGCTTTCACGGTAAAACGCTGCTGGCGCTGGTGGAAAAAGCGCAGACATTGCCGGAAGATGCCTTACCGCAGCCGATGTTTAACCTGATGGACATGCCTGGTTATCGTAAAGCGTTTAAAGCGATTAAGTCGCTGATTACTGACGTGAGCGAAACGCATAAGATCAGCGCCGAATTGCTGGCATCGCGTCGGCAAATCAACCAACTGCTGAACTGGCACCGGAAACTGAAACCGCAGAACAATTTGCCGGAGCTGATTTCCGGCTGGCGTGGTGAGCTGATGGCGGAAGCATTACACAATTTATTGCAGGAATATCCGCAGTAAAATCTTCCGAAGCCGGACTGGGCGCGCTCAGCGCCACATCCGGCTTTGGCAAACTACAAATCCAACACCAGGCGTTTACCCTTCGCACGCGAACAACAGATCAACATACTTTGCTGGCTGGCACGCTCTTCATCGCTAAAATACTGATCCCGATGGTCAGCTTCACCTTCCAGTATTGCCGTTTCGCAGGTTCCGCATACCCCTTCACGACATAAACATTCCACTTTCGCGGCTTTATTATTTTCAATAACCTGCAAAATAGTCATCTCTTCCGGCACCACAAACTCTTTTCCGGAACGGGCAAGCACCAGGGTAAATGCATCGCCGGTTTTGTCTTCGATAGCAAATTGCTCAAAGTGCAGCGTATCGGCGGCGATGTCCAGACGCGCAGCTTCACTTCTTACCGCTTCAATTAGCGCCTCGGGGCCACAGGTATAAACGTGTGTGCCAGGTTCGATATCCGCCAATAATCGCGCTAATTCCAGTCGTGTTCCGGTTGATGAATGATGCAAATGGACTTTCTCAGCCTGCGGATGCTGGACTAGCTCATCACGAAATGCGCAACTTTCTGGATTTCGCGAGCAGTAATGTAGCTGCCAGTCGATGTCGCTGTGTTGCAACTCTGCCATGTGCGACAGGAAAGGGGTGATACCAATACCGCCCGCGATAAACAGATGCTTTCTGGCTGAGGGAATTAGCGCAAACAGGTTATTAGGCGTTGAGATCGTTAACCGATCGCCCACTTTTACCTGCTGATGCAAAAAGCGGGAACCGCCGCGCGAGTTTTCTTCCAGTCGAACTGCAATCTGATAACTAGAGGTGTTATGCGGTGAACTCAGTAGTGAATACGCATTGCTGTACTGGTTATCACCATCGCTCATCTGCACTAGGATGTGACTTCCTCCGGTGAACGCAGGCAGCGGTTTGCCATCGGTTGCCACCAGCGTGAAGCGTTTCACCTGTTCGGTAAGGGGTTCAACCTGGCTCACCTGTACTTCAAACATTTGATAGTCTGACATTGCTGTACTCCATCAAAAATCAGCCCAGCGGCGGAAAATACCGCCGCCGATGTCATTAGTCCTTAAACACCTGCGCCAGCAGATTATGGAAATGGGCGATACCATGTTCGGAAATGCCACTGCCGCTACTGTCGGCCATGATGCGCCCCTGACCACGATAGCCACGCGATTTCAGCCCTTTCTGTACGCTTTCAACCAGACGTAAATCTTCCGGATGGAACACATCGCGATACCACTCAATCAGCGATTTTTGCTCGTTGGTTAACTCTTCATTGGTGAAGTAAATATCGTAGTTTTGCAGGGTAGTTTCAGAATCCACCGGGAATTCATAAATGACCGTCATCATCCCTTTGATCGGGGTGACGTTCAGCATCGTGCACGGCCACAGCCAGAAACCGTGGAATGCCGCATCCGTACCCTCTTCAAATTTAAACGACTGTTCGGACGGTTTGGCGAAACCGTATTGCAGCGTCCAGTTACCGTGCATGGTGTGCCAGTAACGATCAACCTGTACGGAGTCGGAGAAACCTAGATGCGCCGGACCACAGTGATAGCACTCGAGATAGTTATCGACAATGTTCTTCCAGTTGGCAGGCGTGCGGGTGGTAAAGCGGGCCGCTAGTTTCAGATTGTGGACTTCCGGGCAGGCTTCCAGCACTTTCGCGCCCAGACCGGTGTATTGATTCACTTGAAGTACGAAAAAAAACCGGGAGGACATTGGATTATTCGGGTTCTGATGGGATTAGATTTGGTGGGGCTTGCAAGCCTGTAGCGCAAATTTTAGTCGTTAATCAATGAAACGCGAAAGATAGTAAAAAATTGCTTTTGTTTCATTGAAAATACGAAAAACAAAAACACTGCAAATCATTTCAATAACAGCTTCAAAAAACGTTCAAAACCGATAACAACCAGGCTGTAACCAAATGACTCATATCACAAATCAGCTCATGCCGTTTAGGTATGTTACATGTGTGATTATGTGAGGTGAAGTATGTTTTAGCTGGTTCATGGTTGTTATACGGCTTTTTTTACATCTTGTGGTTCTTGTGAAGGAGCTACAAGACCTTCCTGTTCATAAATACCATACTTTGACAAAATCTTTTTACGAGTATCTGTTGGTAATGATTCAAGCATTTTGGCTGTTTGTAAGGTTTGCTGCGAAATACCTTGCAAATCAGCCTGGATGGAATCATCGGAAGAAAAAATCTCAGGCATAAGAGCTTCAAATCCTTTCTTTCTGAACAACTCAATCGCAGAATGCAGTTCCTTGTCCTCTAACAATTCGACAATTGCGATCAGTTTAGTTTTCAATGTGCTGCGGTCAGGTTGAGAATTTTTATTCTCTTGATTATTTTTATGCTCAACCATTGGCATGCTCTGACTTTGGATAAACCACTCTATTGGACGCCCTGTTGCGTAGGCTATTTGTGCTAATCGATCTAAAGACGGGTATGTCTTGCCAGACAGGTAGTTTCTGATAACCCCATCAGAAAGTCCGCACTTAGCTGCAAACGCC
>NZ_JBQZXE010000126.1:0-9833 GCF_053555855.1 Shigella sp. SIG3 | reverse complement strand
GAAAATCGCGCCCAGACTGGGATGTGAAACTGACTGATGATTTACGTTTCAACGGTTGGTTGTCGATGTATAAATTTGCCAACGATTTGAACACGACCGGTTACGCTGATACCCGTGTCGAAACGGAAACAGGTCTGCAATATACCTTCAACGAAACGGTTGCTTTGCGAGTGAACTATTATCTCGAGCGCGGCTTCAATATGGACGACAGCCGCAATAACGGTGAGTTTTCCACACAAGAAATTCGCGCCTATTTGCCGCTGACGCTCGGCAACCACTCGGTTACGCCGTATACGCGCATTGGGCTGGATCGCTGGAGTAACTGGGACTGGCAGGATGATATTGAACGTGAAGGCCATGATTTTAACCGTGTGGGTTTATTTTACGGTTATGATTTCCAGAACGGACTTTCCGTTTCGCTGGAATACGCGTTTGAGTGGCAGGATCACGACGAAGGCGACAGCGATAAATTCCATTATGCAGGTGTCGGCGTAAATTACTCGTTCTGATAATGGGCTAAATTGCCGGATGCGGCGCGAGTACTTTATCCGATCTATAAATGTAGGCCGGATAAGATGCGCCAGCATCGCATCCGGCATTCAGGCAAGGTAGCTGGTATTTATTTCAGCGTCATATGCGTGGCAACGGTAATATTCTGTGGTGACGGTTTTCCCGAAATTAAGCGGAATAATAACTCGCAGCTTTGTTGACCTAACTCCTGCGTCGGAACATCGATGCCGCCTGGTGCAGGCGTTAAAATAAACGACAGCGTTTCATTACTATAACCCACCACCGCTAACTGCTGCGGAATAGCAATATTTTTCTCTGCCGCCGCACGATAAATGCTCATTAATTTCAGGCTGTCAGTGGCAAACACTGCCTCAGGCAACGGTGACTGACTTAATAATTGCCGTGCTGCTTGCAGTGCTGTTTCATGGGTATAACCGCCGTCAACAATCCATTTATCACGCACTGCAATATTATGCGCGGACAGACTTTTCTTATAGCCATTAACGCGATCAACCGAAACATGGACATCAAGCGGAGCATGCAGGCAGGCAATATTTTGATGCCCACTTTCAATTAATGCATCGGTCAACGCAATGCTGTCACCAAAATTATCGGTATCGACAGAATAAACATGGGCATATTGACCTTCAACTTTGCCAATTACCACCACCGGAATATCGTATTTATCGAGTTGGGCAAAAAATGACTCATCCGCTGGCGAACTGAGCATAATAATGCCTTTAATCATTTTCTGTTTAATTTTGCTTTCGCATTTTTGCAGATCTTCTGCCGGATTGTGCGACGTTTGTAATATCACGTCGAAACCTTCTTCTTCCGCTTTGGCGGTGATGGCATGCAAAACTTCAGAGAAAAACGGATTACCCGCCGTAGTTTTGGTCGAACGGGTAGAAATCACCATAATGGCATCAAAACCCGAAGAGGTCAGCGCGCGGGCCAGCTTGTTTGGCTGATACTGTAATTCTTCAATGGCCCGTAACACTTTTTCGCGCGCTTCCGGGGAGATATTAGTTTGCTTATTCAGCACGCGTGATACGGTGGATTTTGATACGCCTGCAACCCTGGCAATATCATAAATAGTAGGGGACATAGGTCAGGAACTCCGTCCGAACGTGAATGCTGCACATCTTATGGAGTTCGCCCGTCGATGACAACACGGGCAGTTGATAATCAATGGCCTGGCCCCCACATTCATATCCTTACGAATGATTTTTTTTCTGGTCTTCAGAGCAGCACAGGACAGCAATGAAGCGACTTAAAAATGAACTCAATGCGCTGGTGAATCGGGGTGTCGACAGACATCTGCGCCTCGCTGTAACCGGACTTAGCCGCAGCGGCAAAACAGCGTTTATCACCGCGATGGTTAATCAGTTGCTCAATATTCATGCCGGAGCACGTTTGCCGCTGTTAAGCGCGGTGCGTGAAGAGCGCTTGCTGGGCGTAAAACGCATTCCCCAGCGTGACTTTGGCATTCCGCGCTTCACCTATGATGAAGGACTGGCGCAGTTATATGGTGATCCTCCCGCCTGGCCGACGCCTACGCGCGGCGTCAGTGAAATTCGCCTGGCGTTACGTTTTAAATCGAACGATTCGCTGCTGCGCCACTTTAAGGATACCTCCACGCTGTATCTGGAAATTGTGGATTATCCCGGCGAATGGTTGCTCGACCTGCCGATGCTGGCGCAGGATTACTTAAGCTGGTCGCGCCAGATGACGGGCTTACTCAATGGTCAGCGCGGCGAATGGTCGGCGAAATGGCGAATGATGTGCGAAGGACTTGACCCGCTAGCGCCTGCCGACGAAAACCGGCTGGCAGACATTGCCGCCGTGTGGACCGATTATCTCCACCACTGTAAACAGCAGGGGCTGCACTTTATTCAGCCTGGGCGCTTTGTCTTGCCGGGAGATATGGCAGGTGCGCCCGCGCTGCAATTCTTCCCGTGGCCGGATGTCGATGCCTGGGGCGAGTCCAAACTGGCGCAGGCCGATAAGCACACCAATGCCGGAATGCTGCGCGAGCGGTTTAATTATTACTGCGAGAAAGTGGTGAAGGGGTTCTATAAGAATCATTTTCTGCGCTTTGACCGCCAGATTGTGCTGGTGGATTGCCTGCAACCTCTCAACAGTGGGCCACAGGCATTTAATGATATGCGTCTGGCACTGACGCAGCTGATGCAAAGTTTCCACTACGGGCAGCGCACGCTGTTTCGCCGCTTATTCTCGCCGGTTATCGACAAACTGCTGTTTGCCGCGACGAAAGCGGACCATGTAACGGTCGATCAGCACGCCAATATGGTTTCATTACTGCAACAACTGATTCAGGATGCCTGGCAAAATGCGGCGTTTGAAAGGATTAGTATGGATTGCCTGGGGCTGGCCTCGGTGCAGACGACCACCAGCGGCATTATTGACGTCAACGGCGAGAAAATTCCGGCATTGCGCGGTAACCGGCTCAGCGATGGTGCGCCTCTCACCGTTTACCCCGGTGAAGTTCCTGCGCGTTTGCCCGGTCAGGCGTTCTGGGACAAGCAAGGGTTCCAGTTTGAAGCGTTTCGCCCGCAGGTGATGGATGTCGACAAACCGCTGCCGCATATTCGTCTTGATGCCGCGCTGGAATTTTTAATAGGAGATAAATTGCGATGACCGAACCGTTAAAACCACGTATTGATTTCGACGGTCCGCTGGAGGTCGAACAGAATCCAAAATTCAGGGCGCAGCAGACCTTTGACGAAAATCAGGCGCAAAATTTTGCCCCGGCCACGCTCGACGAAGCGCAGGAAGAAGAGGGGCAAGTCGAAGCGGTAATGGACGCAGCGTTACGTCCGAAACGCAGCCTGTGGCGCAAAATGGTGATGGGCGGGCTGGCTCTGTTTGGCGCAAGCGTTGTCGGGCAGGGTATACAGTGGACAATGAATGCCTGGCAAACCCAGGACTGGGTAGCGCTGGGTGGATGTGCCGCTGGGGCATTGATTATCGGCGCTGGCGTAGGTTCTGTGGTAACAGAGTGGCGGCGCTTATGGCGCTTGCGACAGCGCGCCCATGAACGCGACGAAGCGCGTGATTTATTGCATAGCCACGGCACGGGCAAAGGTCGCGCATTTTGCGAAAAACTGGCGCAGCAGGCGGGTATTGATCAGTCGCATCCGGCGCTGCAACGCTGGTATGCCTCAATCCATGAAACGCAGAACGATCGTGAAGTGGTCAGCCTGTATGCGCATTTGGTCCAGCCAGTTTTAGATGCCCAGGCGCGGCGCGAAATCAGCCGTTCGGCGGCGGAATCAACGTTGATGATTGCGGTCAGCCCGCTGGCGTTGGTCGATATGGCGTTTATCGCCTGGCGCAATCTGCGTTTAATTAATCGCATTGCCACGCTGTATGGCATTGAACTGGGGTATTACAGCCGTTTGCGTCTGTTTAAGCTGGTATTGCTGAATATCGCTTTTGCCGGAGCCAGCGAACTGGTGCGCGAAGTGGGGATGGACTGGATGTCGCAAGATCTCGCTGCTCGTTTGTCTACCCGCGCAGCTCAGGGAATTGGAGCTGGACTTCTGACGGCACGACTCGGGATTAAAGCTATGGAGCTTTGCCGCCCGCTGCCGTGGATTGACGATGACAAACCTCGCCTTGGGGATTTCCGTCGTCAGCTTATCGGTCAGGTGAAAGAAACTCTGCAAAAAGGCAAAACGCCCAGCGAAAAATAATGCAATATCGGGTGCTGACCGGATATCTTTACGCCGAAGTGCCCGTTTTTCCGTCTTTGTGTCAATGATTGTTGACAGAAACCTTCCTGCTATCCAAATAGTGTCATATCATCATATTAATTGTTCTTTTTTCAGGTGAAGGTTCCTATGCGTCTGGAAGTCTTTTGTGAAGACCGACTCGGTCTGACCCGCGAATTACTCGATCTACTCGTGCTAAGAGGCATTGATTTACGCGGTATTGAGATTGATCCCATTGGGCGAATCTACCTCAATTTTGCTGAACTGGAGTTTGAGAGTTTCAGCAGTTTGATGGCCGAAATACGCCGTATTGCAGGTGTTACCGATGTGCGTACTGTCCCGTGGATGCCTTCCGAACGTGAGCATCTGGCGTTGAGCGCGTTACTGGAGGCGTTGCCTGAACCTGTGCTCTCTGTCGATATGAAAAGCAAAGTGGATATGGCGAACCCGGCGAGCTGTCAGCTTTTTGGGCAAAAATTGGATCGCCTGCGCAACCATACCGCCGCACAATTGATTAACGGCTTTAATTTTTTACGTTGGCTGGAAAGCGAACCGCAAGATTCGCATAACGAGCATGTCGTTATTAATGGGCAGAATTTCCTGATGGAGATTACGCCTGTTTATCTTCAGGATGAAAATGATCAACACGTCCTGACCGGTGCGGTGGTGATGTTGCGATCAACGATTCGTATGGGCCGCCAGTTGCAAAATGTCGCCGCCCAGGACGTCAGCGCCTTCAGCCAAATTGTCGCCGTCAGCCCGAAAATGAAGCACGTTGTCGAACAGGCGCAGAAACTGGCGATGCTAAGCGCGCCGCTGCTGATTACGGGTGACACAGGTACAGGTAAAGATCTTTTTGCCTACGCCTGCCATCAGGCAAGCCCCAGAGCGGGCAAACCTTACCTGGCGCTGAATTGCGCGTCTATACCAGAAGATGCGGTCGAGAGTGAACTGTTTGGTCATGCTCCGGAAGGGAAGAAAGGGTTCTTTGAGCAGGCGAACGGTGGTTCGGTGCTGTTGGATGAAATAGGGGAAATGTCACCACGGATGCAGGCGAAATTACTGCGTTTTCTTAATGATGGCACTTTCCGTCGGGTTGGCGAAGACCATGAGGTGCATGTCGATGTGCGGGTGATTTGCGCTACGCAGAAGAATCTGGTCGAACTGGTGCAAAAAGGCGTGTTCCGTGAAGATCTCTATTATCGTCTGAACGTGTTGACGCTCAATCTGCCGCCGCTACGTGACTGTCCGCAGGACATTATGCCGTTAACTGAGCTGTTCGTCGCCCGCTTTGCCGACGAGCAGGGCGTGCCGCGTCCGAAACTGGCCGCTGACCTGAATACTGTACTTACACGTTATGCGTGGCCGGGAAATGTGCGGCAGTTAAAGAACGCTATCTATCGCGCGCTGACACAACTGGACGGTTATGAGCTGCGTCCACAGGATATTTTGTTGCCGGATTATGACGCAGCAACGGTAGCCGTGGGCGAAGATGCGATGGAAGGTTCGCTGGACGAAATCACCAGCCGTTTTGAACGCTCGGTATTAACCCAGCTTTATCGCAATTATCCCAGCACGCGCAAACTGGCAAAACGTCTCGGCGTTTCACATACCGCGATTGCCAATAAGTTGCGGGAATATGGTCTGAGTCAGAAGAAGAACGAAGAGTAAGCGCGAATATGCCTGATGGTGCAACACCATCAGGCATATTAACTTATGCTTTCAGTACAGCCAGAGCTGCTTCGTAATCCGGCTCGGTGGTGATTTCATCCACCAGCTGGCTGAAAATCACATTGTCATTTTCGTCAATAACCACAACGGCACGCGCTGCCAGACCTTTCAGTAGGCCATCAGCAATTGCCACACCGTAGGCTTGCAGAAATTCAGCGTTACGGAAAGTGGAGAGGGTGATAACGTTGTTCAGACCTTCTGCGCCGCAGAAACGAGACTGGGCGAACGGCAGATCGGCAGAGATACACAGCACAACGGTGTTGTCGATCTCAGTTGCCAGTTGGTTAAACTTACGTACTGATGCGGCGCAAACACCGGTATCAATACTCGGGAAAATGTTCAGCACTTTGCGTTTACCCGCAAACTGACCGAGGGTGACGTCAGACAGATCTTTTGCCACGAGAGTAAAAGTCTGCGCTTTGCTACCCGCCTGCGGGATGGAATTGGCGACTGTAACCGGGTTGCCCTGGAAATGAACGGTTTGTGACATGATTATCTTTCCTGTTTACATATAGTTAACGTCACACCTAGTTTATGCTAACTGTCAATAACACAGCAAACGCTATTTGCGCTTAATCCGCAGACCACCGCGACAACAAGGAGTAAAGATGAGAATCGTTAAGGTATTTGAGGAAGCCTGGCCCTTACATACCCCGTTTGTGATTGCCCGGGGAAGCCGCAGTGAAGCGCGCGTGGTGGTGGTTGAACTGGAAGAAGAGGGTATTAAAGGCACCGGCGAATGCACGCCGTATCCGCGTTATGGAGAAAGTGATGCCTCGGTAATGGCGCAAATTATGAGCGTCGTGCCGCAATTAGAGAAAGGGCTGACACGGGAGGAGTTGCAAAAAATTCTCCCTGCCGGCGCAGCACGTAATGCGCTGGATTGTGCATTGTGGGATCTCGCGGCGCGAAAACAGCAGCAATCGCTGGCTGATTTGATCGGCATAACGCTTCCCGAGACAGTTATCACTGCACAGACGGTTGTCATCGGTACGCCTGATCAGATGGCCAATAGTGCATCAACACTCTGGCAGGCAGGCGCGAAATTACTGAAAGTGAAGCTGGATAACCATCTTATCAGTGAGCGGATGGTGGCAATTCGCACCGCTGTGCCCGATGCCACGCTGATCGTTGATGCAAATGAATCCTGGCGTGCAGAAGGGTTGGCGGCGCGTTGCCAGCTATTGGCGGATTTAGGCGTTGCGATGCTTGAACAACCGCTTCCTGCGCAGGACGATGCGGCGCTGGAGAATTTTATTCATCCGTTGCCGATTTGTGCTGATGAAAGTTGTCATACTCGTAGCAATCTGAAGGCGCTGAAAGGGCGCTATGAGATGGTTAACATTAAGCTCGATAAAACCGGTGGTCTGACGGAAGCGCTGGCGCTGGCGACTGAAGCGCGTGCACAAGGTTTCAGTCTGATGCTGGGCTGCATGTTGTGTACCTCTCGTGCCATTAGCGCCGCTTTACCGCTGGTGCCGCAGGTCAGTTTCGCCGATCTTGACGGACCGACCTGGCTGGCGGTAGATGTGGAACCGGCGCTTCAGTTCACGACGGGCGAATTGCATCTTTAGGATGCCAGCGCAGCAAGTTTGCCATCGCAAAGAGATATTTTTCGCTGGCTTCGTCGGAGGAGATGGGCGGAAACTCTGCGGTGATGCAATGCAAGTTGAGATCTGCACACCAACTGCCGAAAGAGCCAGGCGTTTCATAACCGACGCTGGTTACCAGAGGCAATTCAAACGACTGGGCCAGCCATTCGCCTAATTCGCTGTGTCTGGGATCTTCAATACAAGCCAGTGGATCGTGGAATGAGACCACCCAGGCAGGTTGAATGCGGTGTATAAGCTGGCACAGCGCCTGGGTTTCAGGTTCGGAGCCAGGTTTGTCACCTGTCAGTAATACGACATCACGTTCTTCAGCGGCGCTGTTCCAGCGATAAACCGTTTCACCTTCCTTCCAGTTCGCCGCCGGAAAGTTTCTGTTTAAATCCACACCATTAGCATTGGCCCGTAACCCCAGCTGGCAGCCGTCAGGATTCACACACAGCACCACATGATGGCGGCGCAAAGAAGGTGTCAAAGTCCGCAGAGCACAGGAGAGCGTGACGACCGAAGAGTTTTCATCACCGTGAGTGCCAGCCAGAATCAAACCACTTTCGCGGCTGGCTGCAGGGGCAGGAAACCAGATTAACGGCGCGCCCAATAATGAACGTCCGTAATGTTCTGTTCCGGGCGGAAATGCGCCGCGTTCGGCGCGTGGGCGGGTTACGGTCATGATCGTCTCTGGTTCAGGAAGTATTACAGGCAGTGTTGTGCAAATTTTGCGGATTATCAAATCCTTTTCTTCAACGCTATGTCATCGATCTTGTATCACTTTTTTGCCGGAAGTTGTTTGCATTTTCATTGATGTGCAGATATTAGAATTGTCGTAATGTTATATACATGGCGTATTTTATTCTTACTGGTTCTACACATGTTAATCGCATCTGATTGATCAGTTCACCTTAATAAGTTTAATAAATCGTACTGCACATAGTACAGTACGATGGTATCTATATAATTGATTTACATGAAGAATGGCTTATCGCCATCAGTCCCGGGTTGATTGATGCCTATATTCTCACCAATGTGTTTCTCAGGTTTATCGATGATATCTGTAATTAATGCTGCGACACTCTTACGTGATACGATCGTACCTTTGAATGGTTCATTGCGAGAGGTAAGCTCATAATCAATAATATCTTCATCAGTCAGCTAGGCAGGGCGAAGAATTGTATATTCCAGTCCAGAAGCCTCAATTGCATCCGCAGCCCTGCGGAATGGTTTTAGGGGTTCACCAATAACTGCATTATTCCATTCGACAAATTTTCCTGGAACTTCATCATAAATACCGAGGGAAAGAACAAAGATCAGACGTTTAACATCACAGGCTTTCATCGCAGCGATCACTGAATTTGCCTGAATATCTAAATCTTCCCCCGTAAGGTTGGCATACACAATATCCTGTCCCTGCATGGCCTGCTTCAGTGCTGCATGATTCAGTACATCCCCCATAATAATCTGGCTATTAGTTGGATAGGGTTTGTGTATTTTTGCTGGCTGACGGGCAAATAAAGTTTGTTTAATAGTTTGTTTATCTGCCAGTTGATTAATCACATGGCGGGCTATCTGACCGCCAGCACCAAGAATCAGTACATTTTTCATAATATTTCTCATGAAACTTATCCCAGATGGGTGTTGAAAAAAGGAATAACTTTTGCCAGCGCCTCCTGAACTGCTTCCGGTTTGTCATATAGTTCATAATGTGAGAAATCGGGTAACGAAACTAACTGACGATCCTGCGAAACCATCGCCCGGCCATAGACTTCCAGTCCATCACGATAAGCACCGAAGGCACCGACTTTTTCACCAACTACTACCATCACCGGCTGGGTCAGTAACACTTCAGTAAATGCGAAGGCATCCCAGGCCAGCGTTTTCTGTGCATGTGAGAACAACATTTTTGCCGCACCTCCCGGTTGTTGCCCGCGTGGTGTTTTATAGTAGTCAGTTGCTTCATAAACATCGCGTTCGGTCAGTCCATGGGCTTTTGCTGCATCCAGGCTGGCGGGAAGTAATTCGTTGATCTGTAATTCTCCACCACGAGCCTCTTTTGTTCGTTGTGACGCCATTGCATTCAATACGCCAATCGGATCATAATTGCTGAAACCTTCCCGAAAAAGACGCCCGATATTAACACCCGTAATACTCACTACAGCTTTAATTCGTTTTTCTGTCAGCGCGGCATTAATGGCATAGCCACCCGTTACTTTATTCGTACCCCTTATAATGGGGTGTTAGCCAGCCAGACCCG
>NZ_JBQZXE010000125.1:0-9943 GCF_053555855.1 Shigella sp. SIG3 | reverse complement strand
ACAATGTGCCGACGTTTTGATAAAGAAAGATTTGGCTATTTATTGCCCGTTGTTCATTCAGGCTGCTTGGCTAATCCGCGCCAGCTGCTCGAAATAATCCGGAAATGTTTTGGCCGTGCATTTGGGATCAAGAATCGTCACTGGTGTATCTGACAACGCCACCAGCGAGAAACACATCGCCATCCGGTGATCATTGTATGTCGCGATCTCGGCAAAGTTCAGTTTTTCCGGAGGAGTGATACGAATGTAATCGTGCCCCTCTTCCACTTCCGCGCCGACTTTACGCAGTTCTGTTGCCATCGCAAACAGGCGATCGGTCTCTTTAACACGCCAGTTATAGATATTGCGCAGCGTGGTGGTGCCTTTTGCAAATAACGCCGCCGTGGCAATGGTCATCGCCGCATCAGGAATATGGTTCATATCCATATCAATAGCGTTCAGTTCACCACGCGTGCAGGAAATATAATCATCGCCCCAGCAAATGGTCGCGCCCATTTTTTCCAGCACATCAGCAAAGCGAATATCACCCTGCATACTGTTACGTCCAATACCGGTCACTTTTACAGTGCCGCCTTTGATTGCTGCTGCTGCCAGGAAGTAAGAAGCCGAAGATGCATCGCCTTCGACCAAATAAGTACCCGGAGACTGATAAGACTGCCCGCCTTTTACGACAAATTGTTGATAGTGCTGATTTTCAATTTCAACACCAAACGTCTTCATCAGATTGAGTGTGATGTCGATATAAGGTTTAGAAACCAGATCGCCTTTAATACGAATCACCGTATCTTCCGGCGCAAGAGGCGCAGTCATTAACAGTGCGGTGAGGAATTGGCTGGAAACGGAGCCATCAACGTCAACGTTGCCGCCAGTAAAGCCGCCCTGTAAACGCAACGGCGGATAATTTTCTTGTTCCAGGTAAGTGATCTTCGCCCCGCCCAGGCGCAGCGCATCCACCAGATGACCAATCGGGCGCTCTTTCATACGCGGCTCACCGGTCAGCACAATATCATTGCTATCCAGACAAAGAGCTGCCGCCAGCGGACGCATTGCCGTTCCGGCGTTACCGAGGAACAACTCCAGGGCACCTTCTGCGTGTAATGGACCGCCGTTACCGATAATTTCGCAACGCGTACGATCGGCTGAAAGCGTATAGCTTAACCCTAACGCTGTTAATGCATTCAGCATATGGCGCACGTCGTCGCTATCCAGCAGATTGGTTAATACTGTTTTGCCGTGTGCTAATGCCGCAAGCAATAAAGCGCGGTTAGAAACGCTCTTGGAACCGGGCAGATTAATAGTGCCATCGACACGAGCGATGGGTTGTAACGTCAGGGATTCCATGAACTCAACTCTCTACAACAGAAATAAAAACCCCACAGGCTGGCTGTGGGGATTAAGCAAAATTTCGGCATTAACCGTGACGGCGTTCGAACTCAACCATGAAGTCTGTCAGCGCTTTAACGCCTTCCAGCGGCATGGCATTATAAATAGACGCGCGCATTCCGCCGACCACACGGTGTCCTTTCAGTGCATGAAGGCCTGCAGCAAAAGACTCTTCAAGGAACAATTTGTCAAGCGCACTGTCCGCCAACTGGAACGGCACGTTCATCCGCGAACGGTTAGCTTTCGCCACATCATTGCGGTAGAAATCGCTGTTATCAATCACCCCATATAGCAGTTCTGCTTTTTGCTGATTGATTTTATCCATTTCAGCTACACCGCCGTTCGCTTTCAGCCATTTAAAGACCAGACCAGATAGATACCAGGCAAATGTCGGCGGCGTGTTAAACATGGAGCCGTTATCGTTGAGGATGGAATAATCCAGAATCGACGGACACGCGATATTCGCTTTGCCCAGCAAATCTTCACGAACGATGACGATTGTCAGGCCAGCCGGGCCGATATTTTTCTGCGCGCCAGCGTAAATTACACCATAACGGCTGACGTCAATCGGACGGGAAAGAATGGTTGAAGAGAAGTCGGCGGCGACCACCACATCTTTGCCGAAGTCTGGCGTCTCGTCGATGGCGATACCGTCGATGGTTTCATTCGGGCAGTAATGCATATAAGCCGCATTATCAGAGAGTTGCCATTCACGCATTGGCTTAACCGCGCGCAGACCATCAACAGTCACTTTGGCGTCAAAGACATTAGGCGTGCAGTATTTTTTCGCTTCTTTAATGGCACTTGCCGCCCAGTAACCGGCATCAACATAATCTGCGGTGGTTTTATCACCGAGAATATTCAGCGGTACCGCAGCAAACTGACCGCGACCACCGCCATGGCAGAATAATACCTTGTAGTTGGAGGGGACATTAAGAAGATCGCGAAAATCCTTCTCGGCTTCCTCTGCAACCTGAATGAACTCTTTGCCACGGTGACTCACTTCCATCACCGACGTACCAAGACCGTTCCAGTCGCGCAGTTCCTGTTGAGCCTGTTTAAGCACCTCTGCCGGTAGCATTGCCGGACCAGAACTAAAATTGAAGATTTGAGCCATTTCCCCTCACCACGTTGCGTTGCTATTAACCCGCGGTCAATCGATTGCGACCACAGGTAATACATTATTCCTGTGGCTATCGGTTTTATCATTCAGTGACACACATCGCAATGAGTAAAACCGTTGAGAGCAAAAATGTGGCTTGCATCACACAAAAGAATCTCTCGGATTATTAGCAAAAAGCCGATGTTTTTACTGTCAGGTCACCCGTTTTGCCCGACTTGCCTTCGTCCATTCTGGATTTGCACAGCGCGGACATAATTGTTTTTCCCCCGCGTTCATATGAATGATTTCACTACAACGAATGCAGGCATAGTCCGCCGACTCCGGCACCACTTTGTAACGCTGCGTACAATCACTGGGTAAAATAAGTAAACCCGGTTTCACCTTGTCATCTTCAAAGAAATAGACACTGATTTGCCCGTTGGTTTCGAGAATCGCCAGACGTACCTGCCCCAGCTGCTCCACGCCACGCAATCGTAGCTCCATTAAAGAACTCAAATTCCGTCATGTTGGAGTTATTGAGTTTCGACCAGGCCAGCTCGCCATCACATTACCAGGCGGTATAACAACGCCAGAGTGATAAAGACGATAAGTACCGGCACCATCGGCACATCATCATAAAACGCCACATCTCCCGCCGCTGAACCCAGCGTGAGAATGATTAACACTTCAAACAGCGACATCTGTCGCACACCGCGTCTTCCGGTCATTTTGAGGAACAAAAAAACCAGTACAAAGGTATAAAGACTACGTAGTGCAACTTCGCCAAGGAAATCAAAAGGCACTTTATCAAATGCCATACGGTGGAGATCGAACGCCTTCATTTTTATGCTCTTAACGTGGTTTATCCGCTAAAAGCATAGTCAACAGTTCATCGGCATGGCGGCGGTGATAGCGCCTTTGAGATAAAACCCGTATTATTGCGCGCTTTCCGTACGACTAAAGTGATTTTCATGACGCAAACATTTATCCCCGGCAAAGATGCCGCTCTGGAAGATTCCATCGCTCGCTTCCAGCAAAAACTTTCAGACCTCGGCTTTCAGATTGAAGAGGCCTCCTGGCTGAATCCCGTGCCTAACGTCTGGTCTGTACATATTCGCGACAAAGAGTGCGCACTGTGTTTTACCAACGGTAAAGGCGCAACCAAGAAAGCGGCGCTGGCTTCTGCACTCGGTGAATATTTCGAGCGTCTCTCAACCAACTACTTTTTTGCTGATTTCTGGCTGGGCGAAACCATCGCCAACGGTCCATTTGTGCATTATCCCAACGAAAAATGGTTCCCACTGAGCGAAAATGACGATGTGCCAGAAGGGCTGCTCGATGACCGTCTGCGCGCATTTTACGATCCGGAGAATGAATTGACCGGCAGTATGCTGATTGACCTACAATCCGGTAACGAAGATCGTGGTATTTGCGGTCTGCCGTTTACGCGCCAGTCCGACAATCAGACCGTTTATATTCCGATGAATATCATTGGTAACCTGTACGTTTCTAACGGTATGTCCGCTGGCAATACCCGCAACGAAGCACGCGTTCAGGGGTTGTCCGAAGTTTTCGAACGCTACGTGAAAAACCGCATTATTGCTGAAAGCATCAGCTTGCCGGAAATCCCGGCAGACGTGCTGGCGCGTTACCCAGCGGTGGTTGAAGCGATCGAAACACTGGAAACAGAAGGTTTCCCGATCTTCGCATATGATGGTTCCCTTGGCGGCCAGTATCCGGTGATTTGCGTGGTACTGTTTAATCCTGCAAACGGCACCTGCTTTGCCTCTTTCGGTGCGCATCCTGATTTTGGCGTAGCACTGGAACGTACCGTGACCGAGCTGCTGCAAGGTCGTGGCCTGAAAGATTTGGATGTGTTTACTCCGCCAACCTTCGATGATGAAGAAGTCGCTGAACATACCAACCTCGAAACGCACTTTATCGATTCCAGCGGTTTAATCTCCTGGGACCTGTTCAAGCAGGATGCCGATTATCCGTTTGTGGACTGGAATTTCTCCGGCACCACGGAAGAAGAGTTTGCTACGCTGATGGCTATCTTCAACAAAGAAGATAAAGAAGTTTATATTGCCGATTACGAGCATCTGGGCGTTTATGCTTGCCGTATTATCGTGCCTGGCATGTCCGATATTTATCCGGCTGAAGATCTGTGGCTCGCGAATAACAGTATGGGCAGCCATTTACGTGAAACGATTCTTTCGCTACCAGGCAGCGAGTGGGAAAAAGAAGATTACCTGAACCTCATCGAGCAACTGGATGAAGAAGGTTTTGATGACTTTACCCGCGTGCGTGAGCTGTTGGGTCTGGCGACCGGGTCGGATAACGGTTGGTACACCCTGCGTATCGGTGAATTAAAAGCCATGCTGGCGCTGGCTGGTGGCGATCTGGAACAGGCTCTGGTCTGGACCGAATGGACGATGGAGTTTAACTCATCAGTATTTAGTCCGGAACGCGCCAACTATTATCGCTGCCTGCAAACGTTGTTATTACTGGCACAGGAAGAAGATCGCCAGCCGCTGCAATATCTGAATGCGTTTGTTCGCATGTACGGCGCAGATGCCGTAGAAGCCGCCAGTGCGGCAATGAGCGGCGAAGCGGCGTTTTACGGCCTGCAACCGGTAGATAGCGATCTGCACGCGTTTGCTGCACATCAGTCGTTGTTGAAGGCCTACGAAAAGCTGCAACGCGCCAAAGCAGCATTCTGGGCAAAATAAAATCAAATAGCCTACGCAATGTAGGCTTAATGATTAGTCTGAGTTATATTACGGGGCGTTTTTTTAATGCCCCGCTTTACATATATTTGCATTAATAAAATAATTGTAATTATAAGGTTAAATATCGGTAATTTGTATTTAATAAATACGATCGATATTGTTACTTTATTCGCCTGATGCTCCCTTTTAATTAACTGTTTTAGCGGAGGATGCGGAAAAAATTCAACTCATTTGTTAATTTTTAAAATTTATTTTTATTTGGATAATCAAATAGTTACTCCGTATTTGCATAAAAACCATGCGAGTTACGGGCCTATAAGCCAGGCGAGATATGATCTATATCAATTTCTCATCTATAATGCTTTGTTAGTATCTCGTCGCCGACTTAATAAAGAGAGAGTTAGTGTGAAAGCTGACAACCCTTTTGATCTTTTACTTCCTGCTGCAATGGCCAAAGTGGCCGAAGAGGCGGGTGTCTATAAAGCAACGAAACATCCGCTTAAGACTTTCTATCTGGCGATTACCGCCGGTGTTTTCATCTCAATCGCATTCGTCTTCTATATCACAGCAACCACTGGCACAGGCACAATGCCCTTCGGCATGGCAAAACTGGTTGGCGGCATTTGCTTCTCTCTGGGGCTGATTCTTTGTGTTGTCTGCGGAGCCGATCTCTTTACTTCCACAGTGTTGATTGTTGTTGCTAAGGCGAGTGGGCGCATCACCTGGGGTCAGTTGGCTAAAAACTGGCTAAATGTCTATTTTGGCAATCTGGTCGGCGCACTGCTGTTTGTACTTTTAATGTGGCTTTCCGGCGAGTATATGACCGCAAATGGTCAATGGGGACTAAACGTCCTACAAACCGCCGACCACAAAGTGCACCATACTTTTATTGAGGCCGTCTGTCTTGGTATCCTGGCAAACCTGATGGTATGTCTGGCAGTATGGATGAGTTATTCTGGCCGCAGCCTGATGGACAAAGCGTTCATTATGGTGCTGCCGGTCGCGATGTTTGTTGCCAGCGGTTTTGAGCACAGTATCGCAAACATGTTTATGATCCCGATGGGTATTGTAATCCGCGACTTCGCATCTCCGGAATTCTGGACCGCTGTCGGTTCTGCACCGGAAAATTTTTCTCACCTGACCGTGATGAACTTCATCACTGATAACCTGATCCCGGTTACGATCGGTAATATTATCGGCGGTGGTTTGTTGGTTGGGTTGACATACTGGGTCATTTACCTGCGTGAAAACGATCACCATTAATGGTTGTCGAAGTACGCAGTAAATAAAAAATCCACTTAAGAAGGTAGGTGTTACATGTCCGAGCTTAATGAAAAGTTAGCCACAGCCTGGGAAGGTTTTACCAAAGGTGACTGGCAGAATGAAGTAAACGTCCGTGACTTCATTCAGAAAAACTACACTCCGTACGAGGGTGACGAGTCCTTCCTGGCTGGCGCTACTGAAGCGACCACCACCCTGTGGGACAAAGTAATGGAAGGCGTTAAACTGGAAAACCGCACTCACGCGCCAGTTGATTTTGACACCGCTGTTGCTTCCACCATCACCTCTCACGACGCTGGCTACATCAATAAAGCGTTGGAAAAAGTTGTTGGTCTGCAGACTGAAGCTCCGCTGAAACGTGCTCTTATCCCGTTCGGTGGTATCAAAATGATCGAAGGTTCCTGCAAAGCGTACAACCGCGAACTGGACCCGATGATCAAAAAAATCTTCACTGAATACCGTAAAACTCACAACCAGGGCGTATTCGACGTTTACACTCCGGACATCCTGCGTTGCCGTAAATCCGGTGTTCTGACCGGTCTGCCAGATGCTTATGGCCGTGGCCGTATCATCGGTGACTACCGTCGCGTTGCGCTGTACGGTATCGACTACCTGATGAAAGACAAATACGCTCAGTTCACCTCTCTGCAGGCTGATCTGGAAAACGGCGTAAACCTGGAACAGACTATCCGTCTGCGCGAAGAAATCGCTGAACAGCACCGCGCTCTGGGTCAGATGAAAGAAATGGCTGCGAAATACGGCTACGACATCTCTGGTCCGGCAACCAACGCTCAGGAAGCTATCCAGTGGACTTACTTCGGCTACCTGGCTGCTGTTAAGTCTCAGAACGGTGCTGCAATGTCCTTCGGTCGTACCTCCACCTTCCTGGATGTGTACATCGAACGTGACCTGAAAGCTGGCAAGATCACCGAACAAGAAGCGCAGGAAATGGTTGACCACCTGGTCATGAAACTGCGTATGGTTCGCTTCCTGCGTACTCCGGAATACGATGAACTGTTCTCTGGCGACCCAATCTGGGCAACCGAATCTATCGGTGGTATGGGCCTCGATGGTCGTACCCTGGTTACCAAAAACAGCTTCCGTTTCCTGAACACCCTGTACACTATGGGTCCGTCTCCGGAACCGAACATGACCATTCTGTGGTCTGAAAAACTGCCGCTGAACTTCAAGAAATTCGCCGCTAAAGTGTCCATCGACACCTCTTCTCTGCAGTATGAGAACGATGACCTGATGCGTCCGGACTTCAACAACGATGACTACGCTATCGCTTGCTGCGTAAGCCCGATGATCGTTGGTAAACAAATGCAGTTCTTCGGTGCGCGTGCAAACCTGGCGAAAACCATGCTGTACGCAATCAACGGCGGCGTTGACGAAAAACTGAAAATGCAGGTTGGTCCGAAGTCTGAACCGATCAAAGGCGATCTCCTGAGCTACGATGAAGTGATGGAGCGCATGGATCACTTCATGGACTGGCTGGCTAAACAGTACATCACTGCACTGAACATCATCCACTACATGCACGACAAGTACAGCTACGAAGCCTCTCTGATGGCGCTGCACGACCGTGACGTTATCCGCACCATGGCGTGTGGTATCGCTGGTCTGTCCGTTGCTGCTGACTCCCTGTCTGCAATCAAATATGCGAAAGTTAAACCGATTCGTGACGAAGACGGTCTGGCTATCGACTTCGAAATCGAAGGCGAATACCCGCAGTTTGGTAACAATGATCCGCGTGTAGATGACCTGGCTGTTGACCTGGTAGAACGTTTCATGAAGAAAATTCAGAAACTGCACACCTACCGTGACGCTATCCCGACTCAGTCTGTTCTGACCATCACTTCTAACGTTGTGTATGGTAAGAAAACTGGTAACACCCCAGACGGTCGTCGTGCTGGCGCGCCGTTCGGACCGGGTGCTAACCCGATGCACGGTCGTGACCAGAAAGGTGCTGTAGCGTCTCTGACTTCCGTTGCTAAACTGCCGTTTGCTTACGCTAAAGATGGTATCTCCTACACCTTCTCTATCGTTCCGAACGCACTGGGTAAAGACGACGAAGTTCGTAAGACCAACCTGGCTGGTCTGATGGATGGTTACTTCCACCACGAAGCATCCATCGAAGGTGGTCAGCACCTGAACGTTAACGTGATGAACCGTGAAATGCTGCTCGACGCGATGGAAAACCCGGAAAAATATCCGCAGCTGACCATCCGTGTATCTGGCTACGCAGTACGTTTCAACTCGCTGACTAAAGAACAGCAGCAGGACGTTATTACTCGTACCTTCACTCAATCTATGTAATTAGATTTGACTGAAATCGTACAGTAAAAAGCGTACAATAAAGGCTCCACGAAAGTGGGGCCTTTTTTGTCAGCTATCTATACTTTAAGGTGACTGCCAAAACAGACTCGACGTAGCCTTCGAGCTGCGCACCAACACGGCCTCAGATGGGCCACATCTGGAGAAACACCGCAATGTCAGTTATTGGTCGCATTCACTCCTTTGAATCCTGTGGAACCGTAGACGGCCCAGGTATTCGCTTTATCACCTTTTTCCAGGGCTGCCTGATGCGCTGCCTGTATTGTCATAACCGCGACACCTGGGACACGCATGGCGGTAAAGAAGTTACCGTTGAAGATTTGATGAAGGAAGTGGTGACCTATCGCCACTTTATGAACGCTTCCGGCGGCGGCGTTACCGCATCCGGCGGTGAAGCAATCCTGCAAGCTGAGTTTGTTCGTGACTGGTTCCGCGCCTGTAAAAAAGAAGGCATTCATACCTGTCTGGATACCAACGGTTTTGTTCGTCGTTACGATCCGGTGATTGATGAACTGCTGGAAGTAACCGACCTGGTAATGCTCGATCTCAAACAGATGAACGACGAGATCCACCAAAATCTGGTTGGAGTTTCCAACCACCGCACGCTGGAGTTCGCTAAATATCTGGCGAACAAAAATGTGAAGGTGTGGATCCGCTACGTTGTTGTCCCAGGCTGGTCTGACGATGACGATTCGGCGCATCGCCTCGGTGAATTTACCCGTGATATGGGTAACGTTGAGAAAATCGAACTTCTCCCCTACCACGAACTGGGCAAACACAAATGGGTGGCGATGGGTGAAGAATACAAACTCGATGGTGTTAAACCACCGAAGAAAGAGACCATGGAACGCGTGAAAGGCATTCTTGAGCAGTACGGTCATAAGGTAATGTTCTAATTTCCCCGTAAAGCGGCAACTTTATTGAGTTGCCGCTTTTTTATTCCGCGCTTCGTTCTGCTACAGCGTTTTTAACACATCTTATAGTGCATCTACCATATCCCGTACCTGAGATAATAACGACTGATAATAGCTCGCGTGAAGTTCTTCCCCATCGAATACCACTGTATTACACAAGAAAGTGACATCGGCATCTTCAATACCAAGATAAC
>NZ_JBQZXE010000124.1:0-9982 GCF_053555855.1 Shigella sp. SIG3 | reverse complement strand
GCCGCAGCCGTCAGGCTGCCTACTTGAAATAAGTAATAAGCCCTATTTGGGGAATATGTTAAATGATTTTGCTGGCGTGGATCAGCAACGAGTTATGCATTGTCGTAAAGCATTTAGTGATGCAAAGGTATTCAAATGATTCCTGATTATTTAACTTTTATTCGCTTTCAGGATAAACGAAATCTGATATACATTTATGCTATTGGACTTATTCTGATAGGCTTTTATTGGAAAAATGCAGGGTTTACTTTTCCATCAGAGGATATTGGTGTAGTTAGTGGGATTCTGGCCCTGGTGCTGTATAATTTTATTTTTGATCTCAAGGCGTACTGGGCTTATAAATGCGTCACGAAGAATATCGATTTTTTGTGGTTTAAGAAAAAGCAGAACCACAAAATAGAATTATTTCTTACACAACCTCTGGTGGCAGGATTTCTGTCGTTAATCATGTTGAGTGCAATGAGTTGGGGGCTATACCAGCTTCTACCCTCGTTATATGCGCTGTTCCTGATTTCGTTACTTGGGCCGTTGGTCATCTTTCTGCTGTTTCGGATGATCCGCACCAGTTATGTCAAGCAGGTCGCTATTTCAGTAGCGAAAAAAGTAAAATATAAAAGTCTGACTCGCTATGTGCTGCTTTCGGTGTGCATCTCAACGGTTGTTAACCTGCTTACTATCAGCCCGTTGCGTAACAGTGATTCTTTTGTGACAGAGGGGCAGTGGTTAACGTTTAAATCGATAATTGCATTGCTCATTCTTTGTGGCGTAGTGTTGGCGATTAATCTGTTTTTTCTGCGCTTCTCCAAGCGGTACGCTTTTCTGGGCAGGTTTTTTTTGCAGGAAATCGATCTGTTTTTCTCCAGTGAAAATACGTTGTCGACCTTTTTTGCCAAGCCGCTTTGGCTTCGGTTATTCATATTGCTGGTTATTGAAATGATGTGGATTACGCTGGTGTCGGTATTGGCAACGCTTGTGGAATGGCGGATTTGGTTTGAAGCCTATTTTTTACTCTGCTATGTACCGTGCTTAATTTACTATTTTTTCCATTGTCGATTCCTCTGGCATAACGATTTTATGATGGCATGTGACATGTATTTCCGTTGGGGGCATTTTAATAAGTGAGGAAGTTACAGGAAGTGACCAGATAACGCATATATGTTCTGTACTATCTTGCGCATTTTGATTGTTGACTGAGTAACCAGACAGTTGATGTGCACAATTTCCCCTCGCCCTAACAGACGTGGGCGGGGGCACCCGGTGTGTACAATATACGAAAAAAAAGCCCGTACTTTCGTACGCGCTCTTCTTTAAATATGGCGGTGAGGGGGACCGCCTGAAATAAATCTGACTTAATCCAGGGGTGTTATATAATTTCTTTATAAACAATGTATTACACTTTTTGTTGTCCGATGTTATCTAATGTATTCTTAGTGAAGCGAGGGACTAATGGCATACTGGATGGCATACCAGAGTGACGGGAATTAGCGTATGGCAGTATTGACGGATACGAAAGCAAGACATATCAAACCTGATGACAAACCATTGCCCCATGGGGGAATTACCGGACTGACCCTTCATCCTTCTTCAGTAAAGGGGCGGGGGAAATGGGTTTTTCGTTATGTAAGTCCGGTGACACAAAAAAGACGTAATGCTGGATTGGGAACTTACCCAGAGGTCAGTATTGCTGAAGCTGCACGTACTGCCCGGATAATGCGAGAGCAACTTGCTGCAGGTGATGATCCTCTGGAGATTAAAAAGGCTGAATCTGAGAAAGTCGTTATCCCAACATTTGCCGATGCAGCCAGGCGTGTACATGCAGAACTGTCTCCTGGATGGGAGAATCCAAAGCATGTAAGGCAGTGGTTATCGACGCTTGAGAATTACGCGTTTCCTCAACTGGGAGCAAAAACGCTGGATTCGATTACGGCTGCGGACGTGGCAGAAACACTGCGTCCAGTCTGGTTAACCTTGTCAGAAACGGCAAGCCGGGTTAAACAGCGCATTCATGTTGTTATGCAGTGGGGATGGGCGCACGGTTTTTGTGTGGCAAATCCTGTTGATGTGGTTGACCATTTGCTTCCTCAGCAGACAAGAGGACGTGATGAACACCAACCCGCAATGCCCTGGAGGCAGTTACCGCTTTTTGTGGCGACCAGTGTGTATAGTGATGAACCTTATAATGTTACCCGCGCACTGTTATTAATGGTGATACTTACAGCAACTCGCTCGGGCGAAGCCAGGGGAATGCGCTGGGCTGAAATTGATTTTCATAAGCGGGTATGGACTATACCTGCAGAAAGAATGAAAGCTAGGCTACAGCATCGTGTTCCTTTATCCCGGCAGGCTATTTACATTCTGGAAAATATACGTGGCCTGCATGATGAACTGGTGTTCCCTTCACCCAGAAAGCAGCAGATCCTTTCCGATATGGTGTTGACAAGTTTTCTGCGTAAAAAGAAAGCCGTCAGTGACATTCCGGGGCGAGTTGCCACGGCACATGGTTTTCGCTCAACATTCAGGGACTGGTGTAGTGAACAGGGGTATTCGCGGGATCTGGCGGAAAGGGCGCTCGCTCATACGCTGAAAAATAAGGTTGAGGCGGCATATCATCGTACTGATCTACTGGAGCAGCGTGTACCGATGATGCAGGCATGGGCGGATTATGTGATGTCTCAACTTGCTAAAAACACTAAGGAATTCGCTTAGTTTCATGGACTGGCATACTCAGAGTAGCCAAATGGTTACTGCTTTCTTTTTTGAAAAATAAATGCAATGCCAGTTCGTAATGAAAACCTGGCATTGCACTCAGATAACGATTATTCATTATTATAACGAATAATACACTTGTGATAATTTATTTTTTGTCCGATAGTATCTATAGTCTGTTTCGGTGATACTTCAGTATGTTTTGATGATCACAAATGAAAACTCCGGCATCGAATGCAGGAATATTTAGTTTTTTTGCCAGTTCGGATGGTGTAATCGTGTTTCCTATATAAACAACCAGGTTATCATCAATCCTTATTTTCCTTTGTTCCGCCAGTATGTCAAGTGCTTCATCCAGAACACATTTTTTCCTGAGAGCATATGGGGCATATTGTAAAATATAACTTTTCTGGAATATGTAACCTGCTGTTGTGATAATTCTTTTCTGAAGCCATTTATCAAGTTTCTCAGCCGGGGATATTTCCCGAAGGGATTCAAGTTTATATATAAGATGCTTGAAATAAAATTCAATGAGATAAATGGCGCTATTAGTACTTTCCAGCGTTATTACTGTCGAGTCTGGATCTTTCTCCAGTTCCAGAAGTGCTGCTATCCTGACAACCTGCTCTCTTTTTCTGACAATAATGTCTTCAAATGTACCCATATGAGGATTCTGTCTGACAGTATCCATATTTTCTTTGTGAAAGCGCTCCAGTGCGCGGGATGCTGCATTTGATAATGTCATGCAGATGCGCTCTTTACTTTTTGCACGTCTTTCTCTGGATGCTCTCAGAGAGTCTCTGATCTGACTGCCAAAACTTTTCTTACGAAAACAGCTTGCACATTGTTGCGTCACAACAGGAGTGGCAGTATGCGGTTCTGTCGTCATTATTTTAATTGCTCCGGGTTCGCAAAATAGCAACCGGGCCAGAAAGCCATTGCCCCGGATCTGATCGCCAGTGAGAGTAAAAAACTTATTAAATATTACCGGTTGAGTCAGTATAAGTATAGTGAGACGGACATCATTCAGCCGGAACCCGGGTCTGGATGCCCGTTCAACGTTGACTGGTTGCCCACTCCATAATGTGTTGTACAGTGCCGATTTGCGTTCGAAACGCTTATCCAGAATAGTACCTCCTTCATCAGACAGCAACAGAAGAGAGGGTGACTGGCTGAGTTTCAAAGCTATCCCTTCTGGTGTCGCGTCATTCACGATGAGAACCTGTTGTACGGGAGGTTCGGGTTTATTTGCTATACACTTTTCAAGTGCTGCTCGTGCAGCAGCAGCATTTTCCGGGGATCTTTCAATTTCCTTTTTATATCTCCGCTCCAGGATTTTTTTATCTGTTGTCCACATTTCCATCATTCGGTCATAGTTTTTTTTATCGTCGATATATGCCTGATGTAGTTCTTCTTCTGTTTCATGAACAGGAGCGATTAATTTTGCGCAGGCAGAGGTTTTTCCACTGCCTGATGCTGATGAAAGACACATAAATATCTGAAGGCTGGTACGTTGCCCTCCGGAAAGTTCAACTTCATGCGTATCCTGGACCGAGGCAGCCATGACCGTCAGCATAACAGACAGAAGTATTTCACGGCGTATTCCTGTTTCTTCATGCATTTCATCAAGTAATGCCTGGCACCTGTCAGGCAGTTTAGTTGTGTCAAGTTCAGGGAGTGATAGTTTTGTCGTCATCATTAAGTTCCTTTAGTTTGTTTTCAGGTTCAGACCAGGCTGGTGCCGTATGTAACATCAGCCACTCATCGATGGCAGATGCCCGCCAGCCTACGGATGCACTACCAAGCCTTATTGGTTTGGGAAAGGTAGGGTCGTGGTATTTCGAGGCCGGATTTATTTTCACGTAAATAGTAGATCTTGATATACCCAGCAGTCGGGTAAGTTCAGCCATACGCAGGATGCGTGAAGGCGTGTAAAGCTGTCCGGTTTGATTTGACATATTGTTCTCCATATGCATTGCATGTCGTTGTGTCAGTTTGATACGTTAAGCTCAGAATGTCCTCTGCGATAAAATGCAAACCAACCGGAGAGCACAGCATATGCGCACATTTACAAATATGTTGTATGATATTTGTACTGTTTTGGGGTTGTTTAAGGAAGGCGAGAATCCGGCACACAAGCGGAAGAGTACCAATTTTGAAATGCATCAAAAATTCTGGGATCAACGTTATAATGAGATCAGTCGTATTATTGATGCTGAAGGGGTGTTCAGTCAGGAGCAACGGCGGATCATATATGCCCGATATGAACATTTTTATTACATGATGAATTCTTATCCAGTGCATTCCACACTAAAACCTGAATTCCTTCGCAGCTATTGTCTGCGCACTTTTGGGGTTATTTTTCTTGTTGTAGATATGTATAATACATACAGACCAGAGAATGACTCTGCTTTTTATTATCATATTTATAATTTTTTACAGAAATCGTATTGTCCTTGTCTTGATCACGCTGATACAGAAAGCGATGAAGCTGCTGTTAAACGTTATCTTCGGGAATATCTGGCTGAACTGGGATTCAACAAGGAAGATTTTCATGAAAATGGAAAGCTGTATGCTCTGGGGAAATATACAGGAACTATACGGAAGGATAACGGGAAAAGCAAGAGCCTGATGCAACAATATATCATGGCTATCAAAAATGAATATAAAAAGGATTACCGGGAGAAGAAGCTGGATAAGGATGAACTGGAGAAAGTGCTCAGGAATATTGATAAATTCTATAATGCATTTTATTCATTAAGTGTCTTACTTGATATACAACGAAAGACGAAGATACTTCAAAGCCTTGCATATTATCTCAGAGTGTTGGTGAGAGAAGGACTCTGGATTCATGGTTTGTATGGTTACGCTGCGCAATATCTTTATGACTTTACCAGCTTTGATACAACGCCTTATGCAAAAAAATTACTGGAAATGTTTTATAAGTTTCAAAACAGTGCAGAAGGAACATTGTCTCGTTATAGTGTTTCACTTGATGATAAATCTCAGGAATATATTTCCCGTCTGAAAGATCTTGTATTTAATATTAATGATAAGAATGGTTGTGATGACGCATATCTGAAAAAGATTATAAGCTATTTTGGGCAGTTGCAGAATGAGGCTGTTCATGTGACCAGCTGCTACGAAACACTTGCGGTGTACATTTGTCTGATAAGGAAAAATAAAATTAATGATGTGCTGCAGCATTATGATGACATGGAAAGAAAAGGATTGTTTGGTGAATTACCTTCAGGATATGTCAGGGGGGCATTATCGTTGCTTCGGACAGCACTGGAGGTTAAAGTAAATAGAAAAAATATAAAGTATGGCTCGTTGTTTTATTGGCTTGACCATGTAAAAGCCTATCAGGATGCATTTATTGAAAAAATACCACTTATTGATCCTGTATATAAGGAGGGTGAAATACAGTATGATGCGAACAATTTTACCCTGATGCGTGTTATTAAGATGTATAATTGTATGCTTGAAAAGATCAGTACGAAACCATATATTGCGCCCCCATATATTACAGGTTTGCTTGATGACGTAGAGAAGGTGCTGGATAAGATAAATATTCTGATAGATAAAGAGTATGTTTATGATGGTAAGACGCTGGCAGAAGTCATTATGGAAAACAAAGTATTATCCAGTCGCGAACGTAAAGAAACTATGATAGGGCTTTTCACAGGCAGTAAGAAATATACTTTACTGCAATGTGTTGAGAAGCTTGGTGTATTAGTTCACTATGTGAAATCACCGGTCGATGAAATTAAAAATGTGATGATGTTGTATGGCGATAAGGCCGAAAACAGGAACAGACGCAGAATGATATATGATGCGTTAACCATTATTTGTGAAGATGACATCAGGAATAACCCTCCTGAGCTGTCGTGAATTCATCTGAGTGTGTTTTGGGTCAATAATCTTTATATACCCTGCTAATTTTGCTAACCATTAGCAAAATTAGCAGGGGTATTATCTATGTCTGGCAAGAGAAAATTCTATAATAGTATGATTTATTTGTTTGTTTTGTTTTTCAATTAGAATGGTGTGTTTTTGTGATCTATGTCTAATTGTTTTGTATTCTTAGCGCCATCCCATTCATGGGCAGATGTACATACCGCCCCTATTAGATTGATGGGTTGCATGTTCATTGTATCTGTAAAATATGCCAGTTTTGACATTAATACATAATCTGTAATTCGGTGTAAGCTCTTGTCTGGTGAATTATGTTGCGTATTCCGCTCTATTCGATCACGGATTGGGCCAAATCATGATCGATTCGAATGCCAAACTGCGATCGATTCAGATGCCATTTTGCATTATGTTAGTGGCTTATTCTTCTTGTTCTTTTTTACAGGTTATGTAAGTGTGATTATCCTGATTACTGGTCACTCATTATATACTGAGTCGACAAAACAAATGAGTATTAACTGAAGTTTTTATACAGTGATCATCTGTCTGGTTAGGTTAGTTAGTTCCGGGAGAATCACATTTATTTCATATACCATAAATAATTAAGGTTAATTAGTATTATTAGTTGGAGTTATGGTATTGTGTGTCTGTGCCGTATTGTTTGTATGTTTGTTGTATAACTTATCTCTTTACGTGGTAATGTCACTCCTCTTTATGCTAAGTATTCTGTATGTGTGTAATGCATATATCTCCATACACTACGCAGTGAAGCATATGGGGGAAGCTGTATGGTGAATTATGTGTGTAATGTTGTCCTGTACGTACTTAACACTGGTTACGTATCGGAACACTATTAGAGCGTGTTATGACTCCGTTACAGTTTATAGGTATAGGTAAATATGATCTTTTCTGTATGGAACAATCTTCTTATGGTGTGTGGGTATGTTCTGTATACCATTATTCTTTTATGCTAATGATTAAATACCCGTGGTCTCTCTCGGCTTTACTTAATGGTTCGACAATATTAATAGCGATGTTGCCTGTAGCTAGCCGATACTGAGTTTTGTGAATGTCAGATTACTTCCTGTAAAGAATTTAGTGGTGCTTCCTGAAACTCAATTCTATGAGGTGTGTTTTTCCATTGTAATTCGTACTGGTTCTCAGTTTAAGAGAGTCTCACTGTATTCTGAAGTATTACCTCATCACAGTAATGCGGTAATACAAAACAGTTTTATCAGGTTGTCTGTGCTGCTGGTTTACTTCGTTTATTAATGCCGTGGTACGGCGTTTCTCTACTCTCAGTATTTACGTAATTCTCTCTTCCTGTGAGTTTTATAAAGTAAGGACTATAAAATGTATAATGCCAATCCCAATTACAAAATGGATTTCATGATTCTGAAAGACGTGAATGAACACATGGATGGTATGTTTCAACGTTTTTCTAAACTGTTACCTTTCAGAATTGATTTTGCTTACAGGAAAGACACGCCCAGTTTCGGGCATTCCTGTAAGCACAGTATGTGTATGGAAATATACCGTTTACTTAGCGAAACCCAGACGATGTTGGCGGGATATTACTGGGTAATGGAATATACACCAGACAAAGGGCTTCATATTCATTTTATCGGCTACCTGGATGGACAACGTCACAAGAACTCTTATCAGATATCCAGGCAACTGGGAGATATCTGGAGGCGGATCACGGAAGGGGAGGGTTATTTTCATCTGTGCCGGGCTAAAGACAAATACCCGGTGCGTATCGATCACGTGATTCACTATAGTGATAAATCTGCGGTAGACGACTTACGTTACGCCCTTAGCTATCTGGCTAAACAGGATCAGAAAGAACACGGTATTATTCTGGGCCGTAGCAGGCTTCCCGAAAAAAGTAACCGGGGTCGACCACGACATAACTGAATTATGGGGGCTTATGTCCGAACTATCGTAAGTTATCGCGTGGATTTGCCTTCACACGAATTTCAGTCGTGGTGCCGCCGGGAGACAGGTACAAGTGATAACGCATATGGTTTATAAATCTGACAGCGATGAACTAGCAGTACTGCGGGCAGAAAATACCCGGCTGGTCTCATTACTTGAAGCTCATGGGATTGAATGGCGACGTAAACCGCAGAGCCCTGTGCAGTGCGTTTTCGTATTATCCACGGATGAGAAAGTTGCGTTATTTCGTCGGTTGTTTCGTGGGCGTGATGATGTATGGGCCCTTCGATAGGAAAGCAAAACCAGCGGCAAATCAGGGTATTCGTCTACCTGGCTAACGAATGGCTGTTGGGAATATGCAGTAAGCCCTGGATAAAATGTGGGGACTGCGCTCACCGTCAGTTGATCCCTGTATCTGATCTCATCATCTACCTGAGGTAGTGTACAATATGCCGATATCGAACTGATACTTAATTAAAATATCTAGAGTGTGATATATCTCTGAGAACTATCAATACGAATATTAAAAACACTTCCAGAATAACAGCAATACGGGGGGATCTCCATTACCCTCCTGTGATTGACAACGGGGATATCATTACCTGTTTCCCTAACCTGATCCCCGGAGAGATATCTCGTTTCCGTAACTCGCTGAATGCGAAAATTAATGCAGATCAACACCGTAAAAAACAACAAGGCAAACGCACCTACGCAACGTCGGTTTGTATTATCTGGGCGAAAGAATATACGCAGTCCTTTAAATGTCATTATCACGTCTGCCTTTTTTTAACAAAGACGCCTATTACCATCTGGGAAACTATGAGCGCTCTGACACCCTGAGAGGGTTAATTACCGGAGCCTGGTACAGTGCCTTAGGGTTGGAACTGGAAGATCACCAGGGATTAGTTCATTTCCCTGCTAATGGACGTTACATCCTGGATATTAACGATCCTAATTTCCCAGAGCAGTACCAGCGCTTATTGGTACGTCTGGATTATTTGACGAAGCTCGACACTAAAGCATCAGGCCAGCGTAACTTTGGCTACAGCGGTTTTTGACCTATTGTAACTATAAGGTGATTTATTATGTATACAGAATCAAACATTAAGCTTTCCTGTAACGCCCTCTGGCAAAAGTGTGTCCTTGCAACTCTGTATCGGGCTGCTGCTACACATCCTAAAATTAAATTATTACAGTTTAAATTAATACCTTGCCCTGGTATGAATAAGGCAATTCCTTCTCTGATTGCTGATTTTACTGGTGAGCTGCATAGACTAATTTCTGAACATTTGCAGTGTAAGCGACGTAAAGATAAATCAGTCGAGCCCACCCCTTTATATTACCTCTGGAGTAGGGAAGCTGTGGCTAACGATGCCACTCCTTATCTTATGGTGCTGCTACTTAATAACGATGTCTGGTGTAA
>NZ_JBQZXE010000123.1:0-10265 GCF_053555855.1 Shigella sp. SIG3 | reverse complement strand
CCCCATAGCCCCGAAAAAGAGCCAGTCAGTTGCTTAACTGACTGGCATTACTCCATTAGCTGCCGCTTTGTTTAAGGAGAGAACGATGGAAAACAGTTTTAAAGCGGCGCTGAAAGCAGGCCGTCCGCAGATTGGATTATGGCTGGGGCTGAGCAGCAGCTACAGCGCGGAGTTACTGGCCGGACCAGGATTCGACTGGTTATTGATCGACGGTGAACACGCGCCGAATAACGTGCAAACCGTGCTCACCCAACTACAGGCGATTGCGCCCTACCCCAGCCAGCCAGTGGTACGCCCATCGTGGAACGATCCGGTGCAAATCAAACAACTGCTGGACGTAGGCACACAAACCTTACTGGTGCCGATGGTACAAAACGCCGACGAAGCCCGTAAAGCGGTACGCGCCACCCGTTATCCCCCCGCCGGTATTCGCGGTGTGGGCAGTGCGCTGGCTCGCGCCTCGCGCTGGAATCGCATTCCTGATTACCTGCAAAAAGCCAACGATCAAATGTGCGTGCTGGTGCAGATCGAAACGCGTGAGGCAATGAAGAACTTACCGCAGATTCTGGACGTGGAAGGGGTCGACGGCGTGTTTATCGGCCCGGCGGATCTGAGCGCCGATATGGGTTATGCCGGTAATCCGCAGCACCCGGAAGTACAGGCCGCCATTGAGCAGGCGATCGTGCAGATCCGCGAAGCGGGCAAAGCGCCGGGGATCCTGATCGCCAATGAGCAACTGGCAAAACGCTATCTGGAACTGGGCGCGCTGTTTGTCGCCGTCGGCGTTGACACCACCCTGCTCGCCCGCGCCGCCGAAGCGCTGGCAGCACGGTTTGGTAATAGTTCTTCTATTTCGATGGCGAAGCAAAACAACAACTCTGTCTACTAAACGTACGATGTGGAGCGCATCATGACGACCTCTACCCTGCAATATAAAGATAATAAAACTGTTGAAATTGAACATCGTGTCATTAATAAATTATTTCGTCGCCTAATCATTTTTCTTTTTATTCTGTTTGTTTTTTCGTTTCTTGATCGCATCAATATAGGATTTGCCGGACTGACAATGGGCAAGGATCTTGGCCTGACGTCCACAATGTTTGGCCTCGCCGCGACACTCTTTTATGTCACGTACGTCATGTGCGGGATCCCCAGTAATATGATGTTAGCGAAAATTGGCGCTCGTCGATGGATCGCTGGGATCATGGTGGTCTGGGGAATTGCTTCCACCTGCACAATGTTTGCAACAAGCCCCGAAACACTCTATCTACTGCGTATGCTGGTTGGTATTGCTGAGGCGGGTTTTTTACCTGGTATTTTGGTTTATCTGACCTGGTGGTTCCCGGCATATCATCGGGCCAGAGCCAATGCCTTATTTATGATAGCGATGCCAGTCACTATGATGCTGGGATTGATCCTTTCAGGCTACATTCTGGCCTTGGATGGACTGTGGAATCTAAAAGGCTGGCAATGGCTCTTTTTGCTGGAAGGTCTGCCATCGGTCATTCTTGGTGTCGTCACCTGGTTTTATCTCAACGACACACCAGACCAGGCGACCTGGCTTGATGAAAACGAAAAACAGGCTTTAAAAACGATGATTCTCCGTGAACAAGAGAGTGCATTTGCCCATGCATCTGTTCCACGCTCAACCTTACGTGAAGTCCTGACCCCAGCCATCATGCTATATACACTTGCTTATTTTTGCCTGACTAATACTCTGAGTGCGATTAATATCTGGACGCCGCAAATCCTACAGAGTTTCAATACTGGCAGTAGCAACATCATGATTGGTTTGCTGGCGGCCATCCCCCAATTCTGCACAATTTTTGGCATGATCTGGTGGAGTCGTCGTTCCGACCGTCTTAAAGAACGCAAAAAGCATACGATTCTTCCCTACCTGTTTGCCGCTGCCGGATGGTTACTCGCTTCTGCGACAGATCACAGCCTCATTCAACTGAGCGGCATCATTATGGCCTCAATGGGATCATTTACCGCGATGACTATCTTTTGGACAACACAGGATCAAGTTATAAGCTTGCAATCGCGTGCCGTTGCGATGGCTGTCATCAATGCTGTCGGCAATGTAGGTTCAGCAGTCAGTCCATTACTTATCGGTATTTTGAAAGATGCAACCGGCAGTTTTAGCTCAGGTTTGTGGTTTGTAGCAGGATTGCTGGTACTGGGCGCGTTAGTCATGACCCGAATCCCTATGGGGAGTCGGGAACACTCTCTTTCATCTGAACTTATCGCACCAAAACCACAATAAGGAGTCATGATGTCCAGTGAAGCTATCTTTGAACATGGTTATGAAAATATTGATTTGGTCCGGGAATATGATGCCCGCTACGCTGGTGAAGATGTGCATTATGAAACATTTACCCGGTTAGCGAATTTCTTTGGACGCGATATGCGCCCTCACTGGCACGATAGATATTTTCAACTCCATTATCTGGTCACTGGACGCATTACTTTACAACTGGATGAGCACTTCTATTCTGTGCGCGCACCGCTTTTTGTACTAACACCACCATCGGTGCCACATACTTTCTTTACTGATCCTGATAGCGATGGGCATGTTCTGACCGTACGTCAGGAGTTAATTTGGCCCCTGGTAGAAAAGCTCTGGCCTGGTAGTGGAGATGCCGCAATGCTACAAGGTATCTGTCTGTCACCGGAGGGAATGGAACATACACTGGCGGCATTAAATCATTATTGGCCGATAATATCCCTGGAGTTTCAACAAAATAAGCCAGGACGGGAAATTCTATTGCAATCACTGGCGCAAAGTATTTTTACAATCCTACTGCGTGAAGCACCACCAAATGATATTTCAACATGCAGCGTGCGCGGCGAGATGTGTTTATTCCAGAAGTTTAATCGGCTGATTGACGAAAATTATCGCCAACATTTAATGGTCCCTGAATATGCAACAATGCTCGGTATGAGTGAATCACGGCTTACCGAGCTGTGCCGACGTTTTGCCAATCAATCGCCGAAGAGATTGATTTTCGAACGAGTGAGCCGGGAAGCCAGACGGCTTCTGCTCTATAGCGAGCAAAGCATCAACCAGATAGCCCTTGATCTTGGCTACAAAGATCCCGCCTATTTCGCCCGTTTTTTCAACCGAATGATGGGTTGCTCACCAACACAATTCCGTGGTCGCTGACCATTTATCAACCTGAGAGACTCGACATGAAAATATCTTTACGCTCACTATTTGTGGCGTGCCTGATTGCGCCAGTGGCATTCACCTACGCCTCCGAACCGCAATAAATGAAAATTGTACTACTTGGAACGAAAGGTGGCCCTTCTTTATTAAAAGCTGACCGTTTACCGATGGCAACGGCACTTATTATTGGCAATAAAACCTGGTTAATTGATGCTGGTTACGGGGCCAGCTTACAACTGGTAAAAAATAATATTCCACTGCGCCAGATTGATAATATTTTACTCACCCATTTACACAGTGATCATATTCTGGACTATCCATCAGTCTTAATGAATGCATGGGCTAGCGGTCTGCAGGACAAAACTATTCATGTATTCGGTCCGCCAGGCACCCGAGCCATGACCGCTGCCAGTTGGCAGGTCTTCGATCGGGACATCACACTGCGTATGGAAGAAGAAGGAAAACCCGATCCTCGCAAACTCGTTACAGCTCAAGATGTTGGTGAAGGCGTAGTTTATAAAGATGATACCGTGACCGTGACTGCATTAAAGGTCCCTCATTCTCCTTTCCCTGACGGTGAGGCTTTTGCTTATCGCTTCGACACACAAGGCAAGCGAATTGTCTTCTCAGGAGATACCTCGTACTTTCCCCCACTGGCAACTTTCTCAGAAGGCGCTGATATACTTGTGCATGAGGCCGTACATGAGCCCTCCGTCGCTAAGCTGGCAGACAGTATTGGCAATGGTAAAACACTGGCAAAAGCCATTGCTTCTCACCATACGACTATTGAGGATGTAGGCAAAATTGCCAATGAAGCAAAAGTGAAAAAACTCATCCTTAGCCACCTGGTACCAATCACCGTTCCGGATGAAACATGGAAGCAAGAAGCACAGAAAACTATTCAGTCCCTATCGTCGTTGGTCATGAAAATATGACGATTACCATTCCATTCGCCCCATAAAAAATTCCGTCCCCGTTAGCCCTTGTTAGCGGGGAATATTATGATTTGCCTTACTGTAAGTTGATCACGATCGCAGTTTACTATTTAACTCCACCTTGCTGTCGAAAAGTACCAACGTTCGCCTGAACCGTCTCTTCCCGACAACCGCGTTCAACGCTTCAATTAAATAACAAAAACAACACACAAAATTAACAATCGTATTCCGATTAATACTGTAGAGGTCGACATGAAACCAGAAGATTTCCGCGCCAGTACCCAACGTCCTTTCACCGGGGAAGAGTATCTGAAAAGCCTGCAGGATGGTCGCGAGATCTATATCTATGGCGAGCGAGTGAAAGACGTCACCACTCATCCGGCATTTCGTAATGCGGCAGCGTCTGTTGCCCAACTGTACGACGCGCTGCACAAACCGGAGATGCAGGACTCTCTGTGTTGGAACACCGACACCGGCAGCGGCGGCTATACCCATAAATTCTTCCGCGTGGCGAAAAGTGCCGACGACCTGCGCCAGCAACGCGACGCCATCGCTGAATGGTCACGCCTGAGCTATGGCTGGATGGGCCGTACCCCAGACTACAAAGCCGCTTTCGGTTGCGCACTGGGCGCGAATCCGGGCTTTTACGGTCAGTTCGAGCAGAACGCCCGTAACTGGTATACCCGTATTCAGGAAACTGGCCTCTACTTTAACCACGCGATTGTTAACCCACCGATCGTCATTTGCCGACCGATAAAGTGAAAGACGTTTACATCAAGCTGGAAAAAGAGACTGACGCCGGGATTATCGTCAGCGGTGCGAAAGTGGTTGCCACCAACTCGGCGCTGACTCACTACAACATGATTGGCTTCGGCTCGGCACAAGTGATGGGCGAAAACCCGGACTTCGCACTGATGTTCGTTGCGCCAATGGATGCCGATGGCGTGAAATTAATCTCCCGCGCCTCTTATGAGATGGTCGCGGGTGCTACCGGCTCGCCATACGACTACCCGCTCTCCAGCCGCTTCGATGAGAACGATGCGATTCTGGTGATGGATAACGTACTGATCCCATGGGAAAACGTGCTGATCTACCGCGATTTTGATCGCTGCCGTCGCTGGACGATGGAAGGCGGTTTCGCCCGTATGTATCCGCTGCAAGCCTGTGTGCGCCTGGCAGTGAAACTCGACTTCATTACGGCACTGCTGAAAAAATCACTCGAATGTACCGGCACCCTGGAGTTCCGTGGTGTGCAGGCCGATCTCGGTGAAGTGGTGGCGTGGCGCAACACCTTCTGGGCATTGAGTGACTCGATGTGTTCAGAAGCGACGCCGTGGGTCAACGGGGCTTATTTACCGGATCATGCCGCACTGCAAACCTATCGCGTACTGGCACCAATGGCCTACGCGAAGATCAAAAACATTATAGAACGCAACGTTACCAGTGGCCTGATCTACCTCCCTTCCAGTGCCCGTGACCTGAACAATCCGCAGATCGACCAGTATCTGGCGAAGTATGTGCGCGGTTCGAACGGTATGGATCACGTCCAGCGCATCAAGATCCTCAAACTGATGTGGGACGCCATTGGCAGCGAATTTGGTGGTCGTCACGAGCTGTATGAAATCAACTACTCCGGTAGCCAGGATGAGATTCGCCTGCAATGTCTGCGCCAGGCACAAAGCTCCGGCAATATGGACAAGATGATGGCGATGGTTGATCGCTGCCTGTCGGAATACGACCAGAACGGCTGGACTGTGCCGCACCTGCACAACAACGACGATATCAACATGCTGGATAAGCTGCTGAAATAACGCAGCAGGAGGTTAAGATGCAATTAGATGAACAACGCCTGCGCTTTCATGACGCGATGGTCAGCCTGTCGGCAGCGGTAAATATTATCACCACCGAGGGCGACGCCGGACAATGCGGGATTACGGCAACGGCTGTCTGCTCGGTCACGGATACACCACCGTCGCTGATGGTGTGCATTAACGCCAACAGTGCGATGAACCCGGTTTTTCAGGGCAACGGCAAGTTGTGCGTCAACGTCCTCAACCATGAGCAGGAACTGATGGCGCGCCACTTCGCGGGCATGACAGGCATGGCGATGGAAGAGCGTTTTAGCCTCTCATGCTGGCAAAAAGGTCCGCTGGCGCAGCCGGTGCTAAAAGGTTCGCTGGCCAGTCTTGAAGGAGAGATCCGCGATGTGCAGGCGATTGGCACACATCTGGTGTATCTGGTGGAGATTAAAAACATCATCCTCAGTGCAGAAGGTCACGGACTTATTTACTTTAAACGCCGTTTCCATCCGGTGATGCTGGAAATGGAAGCTGCGATTTAAGCTCCAGCCCCTTCACGCATTCGTCGAAGGGGCATTTTTATTGTGATCTCAATCACATATCTACCCGATGAATAATTCTTGCCCAACCGCTCACCGCCATTCCTGACCGCTTACATCCCTAAAATAACCACTCAGTTATTTACCTTACTTTACGCGCACGTATCTCTGGCAACATCACTGCAGGATAGCGGTCAATTTACCTCCTCAAACGCAACGCAAACCTAGAACGGCTTCGGCCTATGATTAACAAATTACTCTATGGATTTTGGTTTGCAGGAAGGCAGCAAGTGAGTGAATCCCCGGGAGCTTACAAAAGTAAGTGTCAGAGGTGAACGAACGCAGCTGCCGCACCTGTAAGCCAAAAGACGACGAGTAAAATGCCAGGTTTTACTATGGATACGAAAAAACTATTCAAGCACATACCCTGGGTGATTCTCGGAATCATCGGTGCATTCTGCCTCGCGGTAGTTGCATTACGTCGGGGGGAGCACGTCAGCGCCCTGTGGATCGTGGTCGCCTCTGTGTCGGTGTATCTGGTGGCGTATCGCTACTACAGTCTGTACATCGCCCAGAAGGTGATGAAACTCGACCCCACGCGCGCGACGCCTGCGGTTATTAACAACGACGGTCTGAACTACGTTCCGACCAACCGTTACGTGTTGTTTGGTCACCACTTCGCCGCTATCGCCGGTGCTGGTCCGCTGGTGGGACCGGTTCTCGCCGCGCAGATGGGCTACCTGCCTGGCACGCTGTGGCTGCTGGCGGGGGTAGTGCTGGCCGGTGCGGTACAGGACTTTATGGTGCTGTTTATCTCCTCTCGCCGTAACGGCGCATCTCTCGGTGAGATGATCAAAGAAGAGATGGGGCCAGTACCGGGGACTATCGCGCTGTTTGGCTGTTTCTTAATCATGATCATCATCCTCGCCGTTCTGGCGCTGATTGTGGTTAAAGCCCTGGCCGAAAGTCCGTGGGGTGTCTTCACCGTTTGCTCAACCGTACCGATTGCGCTGTTTATGGGTATCTACATGCGCTTTATCCGTCCGGGGCGTGTGGGTGAAGTCTCTGTTATTGGTATCGTGCTGCTGGTTGCCTCTATCTACTTCGGTGGCGTGATTGCTCACGATCCGTACTGGGGTCCGGCACTGACCTTTAAAGACACCACCATTACCTTCGCGCTGATTGGCTATGCGTTTGTTTCCGCACTGCTGCCGGTGTGGCTGATCCTCGCACCGCGCGACTATCTGGCAACCTTCCTGAAAATCGGCGTTATCGTCGGCCTGGCGCTGGGTATCGTGGTGCTGAACCCGGAACTGAAAATGCCTGCGATGACCCAGTACATTGACGGTACTGGCCCGCTGTGGAAAGGCGCTCTATTCCCGTTCCTGTTCATCACCATCGCCTGTGGTGCGGTATCTGGCTTCCACGCGCTGATCTCTTCCGGTACGACGCCGAAACTGCTGGCTAACGAAACCGACGCGCGTTTCATTGGCTACGGCGCAATGCTGATGGAGTCCTTCGTGGCGATTATGGCGCTGGTTGCAGCGTCCATCATCGAACCGGGTCTTTACTTCGCGATGAACACCCCGCCTGCTGGCCTTGGCATCACCATGCCTAACCTGCATGAAATGGGTGGCGAGAACGCGCCGATCATCATGGCGCAGCTGAAAGACGTTACCGCACACGCGGCAGCGACCGTCAGCTCCTGGGGCTTCGTGATTTCGCCAGAGCAGATCCTGCAAACCGCGAAAGACATTGGTGAGCCTTCTGTCCTGAACCGTGCAGGTGGTGCGCCGACGCTGGCGGTAGGTATCGCTCACGTGTTCCACAAAGTGCTGCCGATGGCTGACATGGGCTTCTGGTATCACTTCGGTATTCTGTTCGAAGCCCTGTTCATCCTGACCGCGCTGGATGCGGGTACCCGTTCTGGCCGCTTTATGCTGCAAGACCTGCTGGGTAACTTCATCCCGTTCCTGAAAAAAACCGACTCTCTGGTTGCCGGTATCATCGGTACTGCGGGCTGTGTGGGTCTGTGGGGCTACCTGCTGTATCAGGGCGTGGTCGATCCGCTGGGCGGCGTTAAGAGCCTGTGGCCGCTGTTCGGTATCTCCAACCAGATGCTGGCAGCCGTAGCGCTGGTACTGGGCACCGTTGTGCTGATTAAGATGAAGCGCACCCAATACATCTGGGTAACTGTTGTTCCGGCTGTATGGCTGCTTATCTGCACCACCTGGGCGCTGGGTCTGAAACTGTTCAGCACCAACCCGCAGATGGAAGGCTTCTTCTACATGGCAAGCCAGTACAAAGAGAAGATTGCTAACGGTACTGACCTGACGGCGCAGCAGATTGCCAACATGAACCACATCGTTGTGAACAACTACACCAACGCAGGCCTGAGTATTCTGTTCCTGATTGTGGTGTACAGCATCATCTTCTACGGTTTCAAAACCTGGCTTGCGGTGCGTAACAGCGACAAACGTACTGACAAAGAAACACCGTACGTTCCAATCCCGGAAGGCGGCGTGAAGATCTCTTCGCACCACTAACCGTGTTTAGCCCCGCTTCGGCGGGGCTTTGTTCTTATCAGAGTGAACTATGTTTGGTAACTTAGGACAGGCAAAAAAATATCTCGGCCAGGCGGCGAAGATGTTGATTGGTATTCCAGACTACGACAACTACGTCGAGCATATGAAGACCAACCATCCCGACAAGCCGTACATGAGCTATGAAGAATTCTTCCGCGAACGCCAGAACGCGCGCTACGGCGGCGATGGTAAAGGCGGTATGCGCTGTTGTTAATGGAGAGAGCATGAACCCGATTGCAGTTACCCTACTCACCGGTTTTTTAGGCGCGGGCAAAACTACCCTGCTGCGCCATATTCTTAACGAACAACACGGCTACAAGATTGCCGTGATTGAAAACGAATTCGGCGAAGTCTCCGTTGATGATCAACTGATTGGCGACCGCGCCACGCAGATCAAAACGCTGACCAACGGCTGCATCTGCTGTTCGCGCTCCAACGAGCTGGAGGACGCACTACTCGACCTGCTGGATAATCTCGACAAGGGCAATATTCAGTTCGATCGTCTGGTGATTGAATGCACCGGCATGGCCGATCCCGGCCCGATTATTCAGACCTTTTTCTCCCATGAGATTTTATGCCAGCGCTACCTGCTGGACGGCGTGATTGCGCTGGTGGATGCGGTACATGCCGATGAGCAGATGAACCAGTTCACCATCGCCCAGTCCCAGGTGGGCTACGCCGACCGTATTCTGCTGACTAAAACCGACGTCGCAGGCGAAGCAGAGAAACTGCGTGAACGCCTGGCGCGCATCAACGCCCGCGCACCGGTCTACACCGTCACCCACGGCGACATCGACCTGGGCCTGCTGTTCAACACCAACGGTTTTATGCTGGAAGAGAACGTCGTCAGCACCAAACCGCGTTTCCACTTTATCGCGGATAAACAAAACGATATTTCGTCAATTGTGGTGGAACTGGATTACCCGGTAGATATCAGCGAAGTTTCCCGCGTGATGGAAAACCTGCTGCTGGAATCGGCGGATAAACTGCTGCGTTACAAAGGGATGCTGTGGATTGACGGCGAACCTAACCGCCTGCTGTTCCAGGGCGTCCAGCGCCTCTACAGCGCCGACTGGGACAGGCCGTGGGGCGATGAAAAACCGCATAGCACAATGGTGTTTATCGGGATTCAGTTGCCGGAGGAAGAGATTCGGGCGGCGTTTGCGGGATTGAGGAAGTAAGTTCGGGAAAGATCAACTTTTTGAGAGTTCCACCGCAACATTATTACGAGTGGAACT
>NZ_JBQZXE010000122.1:0-10381 GCF_053555855.1 Shigella sp. SIG3 | reverse complement strand
GTTTACGCAACGCAGGTCGATGGCTGCGGATTGCGGATATTCTTCTTTGTCGATCCAGTTTTTGTTAATGGATAAATCCATCAACTTGTGGACGTTTTCGTCGTCCCAGGTCTGGCAGAAAGTGGCCAGGTTCTGACGAGCGTTGCCATCAAGATATAATTCATCATTGATAATCTGAAATGCGACATCGTCGCGCATTTCGTGCAGCGGAAAACGTTTTGATTCTGCGATAGTGGAAATAGACTTCGCACCAAAACGTGAATCGAGTAGTTCCGACCTTAAATCCGTTACTTGCTTCTTATCCATTTTAAACTCCTTAAAATGATTGGATCGCATTAAAAAAGTAGGATTTATCGATAAAGTAAGCAAGTGCAAAGGACTCGTGTTTAAATAACAAAATCCTAATGTTATTTATCGTGAGATATTGTTGGAATGATATTTTTTTCATTAAAAACAATGCAATAGAGAATTTTTGGGTGGTGGCAAGGTGTTTTATGTTGTTATTTTTATGCGCTTTCTGTGCCTCCTGAATTATCACGTAAAAATCAGACATTAAAATATCACTATTAGTACTTGGTTATTATTTTGAACGCATTTATAAAATTATTACATAAAAATAGCGAATATTGCTAAAATCCCCGCCAACGATGTGTTGACGGGGCTGTTATTATTTTGGCAATAATACTCCGGTATAAGTATTTACCGGATGAGAAAGATATTGTTTAACGGCAGTGTTAACATTCTCTATCGTCATTTGTTTCAACAATTGCTCCTGCTCAGTCCATGCTGCAGGATCGTCATATTGAATAAGACTATTTATAATAGTGTTCGCTAATTGTTGAACGCTACGCTGTTGGATATCGAGGCTGCGCTGAACGTTTTGCTGGTATTCGTTCAGTTCTTGCTCACTGATCCCCTTAGTCAAACGCTTAACCATCACTTCATTCGCTAACGTTAACTGTTCATCATGTCGTTCTGGTTGACAAGTAAAAGCCAGCAAATGACTGATATCTTTAGCCTGAGGATCAACCGAGAGGCGAGAAGAAACGCTGTATGCCCCAGATGCCTGTTCACGAATATTAACGCGTAGATCTTTTGCCAGTGCGACGTTAAAAGCATCGAGCGCCATACGCGTCGCCAGATTAACAGGTGTCCGGGAATCATAACGCTTCCACTGTGAAACCTGTGCCACAGGTTCATTTTGTTCTTTTACAGTAACCGATGCGTTGTCCGTCGCGCGAGTTAATGGTTTACCTGCGGCTAATGGCGAATCAGAGTGTTTGATTGAGCCTAAGTAACGCGTAATTAACGCCACGAGTTTGTCTTCTGCGACATTACCGACAATGACAAACGTGATATCCGCTGGAGATGAAAACAACTGGCGATCGGCAGCCAGCGCATCTGCGGCAGTAAACTGTGCAATCTGATTTTCTTGCAGTAATTTCGTGCGGTCATCAGCATAGCGCGTCTCATACATCAGCTGGGCGAATTTCTCCGCTGGACGCTGGTCGAGCGTTTTCAACGCCTGAATTTGAGCATTTTGTAGCGATGCCCAAATATTGTCGTTAATCGTGCTGTGGGTGATTCGCTGGTTAATCAACTGGAAACCAGGTTCAGGGTTATTAGTCCGCGCGCTAACGGAGAGCAACGTATTCATGCCACTGACTTTACTGCTCATGGTTACCGAGTTTTCCGCACTCCAGCGTTTCAGGCTGGAAGAGGAGAGTTCGCCAACGCCGCTTCCGCTAACTGCTTTATTTGCCAGCGCGATAAGTGATTTTTGCTGCGCAGGGAAACTTAAATCGCCTTTATTCGATACGGCAATAATTTGTAGCTTTTGCTCTTCACCCGCGGATTTTGCCAGAATAACCTTGGCACCATTGGAAAGTGTTAATGATGTCAGATTCTCAGCCAGCGTTTCTTTGCTGCTAATTTCCGCCTGTGGGTCAGCGTCTACTGTTAACGATAAATTTCTGCCTGGGAAGATGTAAGCCGCCAGCTTTTTGTTGGCGTACTCTTTTTCCAGCGCCAGGATAGCCGCAGGAGACAATGCTTTTTTGGCGGCAAGCTCATTGTTTACCATTTGCTCCCAAAATGCGTCCTGGTTCTTTCTTAACTGCTGCCATTTTTCCGCCAGACTTTGCACGGTAATTTGCTGCCACAGACGTTTCGAAAGTTGATATGTCTCTTCCGGCGACAAGAACGGCGTATTATTTAATGAGCTGGATGCCAGGCGACTGGTCAGCATACGTAAATCACGTTCAGCTTGCTGATCAACCGCATTTTTCAGCCAGGTGAGGCGGGTAGATTTGACATCATCGAGTTCTTCAGCAGAAAAACCATGCTGATCAATGGTTGCCAACTCTGCCATTAATGCATTCGCAGCATCCTGCATATTATCGTCTCGTGCATTTACACGGAAAAACAGCGACTGATAATCGGGTGCAATTTTAACGCTGCGCGCAGTGCCGCCAGAAATAGTCTTCAACTCGCCCGACTGTATGCGTTCCTGCAGACGTTGATTGAACAGCTGAACTAACATGCTCCATTCAGCTTGTTCGACAAAGCTTTGCTCATCGTTCACTTGTACCATTGGCAGGCGATAATAGAGTGCGATGCCGTTCACCCGGTTTTCTTTATCATTAATGATATTAAAGCGCAGGTGGTTTTCGGCTTTTGTCGGCCAGACGCGATTTTCAGCTGCTTTGTTAGCCGGAAACTTACTTAAATTATCCTTTATCAGCGCCAGCGCTTCTTTACTGTCGATATCGCCGACCACGATAAAGGTCATATTATTTGGTTGATACCAGCGTTGATAAAATTGGCGCAATTGTGCCGGTGTGACCGTGGCGACAGTATCCATCAGGCCGATAGGTTCACGGTCTAAATTACGGGTATTAGCCAGCAGGAAAGGGCGGCGCGCCTGAGAGGTGCGCCATTTCGCATCCTGATGGGCACGCCATTCCTCAGAAATTACGCCACGTTCAGCGTCTACTTCGAGTTTTTCAAAGGTTGCGGCATTACTCCATTCACTGAAGATTGCCATCACTTGTTGCAGATTTTGTTTCTGCGTAGTCGGCAAACTCACCTGATACACCGTTTCGTCATAGCTGGTATAGGCATTAACATCGAGACCAAAACGCAGGCCCATTGACTCAAATGTTTCGATGACTTTATTACCCGGCCATGTTTTTGCGCCGTTAAACATCATATGTTCTACAAAATGAGCCACGCCGCGCTCATTGTCTTCTTCCTGCAATGAACCGGTATGAATTTGCAGCCATAAATTTACCTGATCCTTTGGATGAGCATGCGGATAAATCATATATCGCAAGCCATTGTCCAGTTGCCCGGTAATTAACTTTTCATCCTGCTGTAAGGCGGCGGCAATCAGCCGCCCGGGGAGCAACAGAGTTGCCACTAACGTCAGTAAGAAACAGAGGTTTCTCATAATTATCTCCATGCGAAAACCGGGCGAATTTACCCGGTTAAGTAAAATCCGAACTATTAAAATTTCATGCTGACATCAAGCCAGAAAGTACGGCCACTGGCGTAGGTCGCCACACCGGTGTTCGTTGTATCAACAGCGGTTTTGCTATCCAGTACATTGAGAATATCGGCACTGATCGTCAGGTTTTGTTGTTTCAGAAATTGTGGCGTCCAGGACAAGCGGGTGTCCCAGGTCAGGCTGCTATCCAGTTTTTCGTCAACATACTGCTTGTAATCTGAATATTCGCTGATGTATTGCGCATTTGTCTTACCAAGGATAATGCGAGCTTTACGCGCTTCTTGCCAGGCCAGCGTATTCGCCCACACTAACCCGCTCGGTTGATGCGTGAAATCCATGTTTAAGGAGATCTTTAATGGGGTATTAAAATCTGCCACTGGAACGCTATCGTAAGAGACCAGATTACCGTTATAAACCACCTGGTTATCACCGGTATTGCTCTCCTCATAACCATTGTTTAACGACAAGTTGCCCTTGCTCTTGATATAGCTAAAGACAATTTGCGGGTTAATATCTACCTGGCGGATATGCAGGGGTTCGGCCAGTTCAAAACTGAGGTTAAACGAATGCGTTTTGGTTTTGCCATCGTTGTTATATTCAGTAATGGTGGTTTTAGTCGCGCTGTCGGTACGACTGCTTTTGCTGATTTGATCATGCGCTTCACGGTAAACATAGTTTGCGCGTGCAATAACGTTCTTATCGATTTTTTGCTGCAATCCCATTGCCAGTTCATCGTTATAAGGCGTTTTCAAATTCTGATAACGCGTCAGGGTTTTATTACCTGATACCGATTCCGTCCAGCTATTGCGGATATCACGTAATCCCATATCAAGAATATTCCCGCCATAGTAACGGTTATAACCGGCGGTAATCATTGAGGTTTGATCAGCAAAAATATCCCATTCCGTCATAAAGCGCGGGGAGATATTGTGGTTTGACAGATAGTTGTCATAGTCATAACGCACACCGGGCATTAACGACACATTCCGCCAGCTAATGTGATCCGCCATATACAGCGTGTAGTTGTCAATTCCCAGGCTGCCTTTACCTTTATGGTAAATGGTATGGTTAGTTTTCTTTCCTGCAGCATTAATCACATAGGATTCAGACTGGTTATGGCGTTCAGTCCATGCATCGGAATAGATGTATTCCGCGCCGAAGTAGGGTTGATGCGAAACATCACCCACGGCGAATTTTTGCCAGTCCAGGCGTGTTTTGAAGGTGTAATTATCTACAGCCTGGGAAATGTGTCCTAATCCGCCACGGGTACAACGCCCTGTAATATCACCATATGTACATGAAAGTTCGGTGTACCAGATGTCATGATCGTGACGGGTATAATCACTAATATGATCCCAACCAACGGTGGTACGTAGTTTGGCCCATGCGAGTTGCGTATCCATATCCCATGCCAGACCATAGGATTTATTACCCATTTCGCGATCAGATTGCGGGAAGGTGCTGGTATTATAATCACGGCTGGAGCCGGTATATTTTAAGGTTAAATCGTGGGTAAAGCGGTCGCTGGCAAACCAGGTAAATTTGCTCAATGCAGTATCGATAACGTTTTTATACTGTGCCCGACCGGCGACAATGCCGTCATTCGAAACATAATCCGCGCGGGTGATATCAGACTGGCGGCGCGATAAACCGGCGGTAACGCCAAAGTTATCAGCCAGCTCCTGATTAAACGACAAGGTATAAAAGTTCTTTTTAAAATCTGGAGAGAAATAGGTACTTCCTGAAGAACCTTGATTAAATGCGCTCTTGTTATTCTCATCGATATGCGATGTTAACCAGTCCAAACGCGTAGTGCGATAACCCAATTTCACCTTGCTATCATCAGCGTTGAAGCGTTTGATCTTTGCATCAATTACCCCGCCATTGAAGCGACCAAATTCAACCGGCACAAAACTGTCATAAAGCGTCACATTGTCCAGTAAGCTGACATCAAGATAATACCCCTGTGACATCCCGCTAATATTGGTTGCACTACTGGCATCGGACTCATTCGCTGGGTTCAGGTTATTAGTTGCACTAATACCGTCAATCAAATAGGCATTCTGGTAGGGCGACGCACCGTGAATAGAGATTTTCTCAGGGCGAATATCTCCCTGGTTCAACGAGGTACTTTGCGTTGAATCCATGCGTACCGCAGGGTTGGTTCTCAGCAGATCGCTGATATTGCCATTCCCGGTCGGTAAACGCTCGATGCTTTCACTGGTGTAATGCGTGTTGCCGTTTACGGGTACAGGGACAGGAGCATAGACCGTCATCTCTTCAAAAAAATGCATGTACATGTTTTTGTCATCGACGGCCTGCGCCACATCAGCGCCACATAAAATGACGCCAGGAATAAGAACTCGCTTCATTTATTTATATCTCCGTACAGCAGGGCTTTTATTGTTGTTATAAAACCGTGCTAATGTCACAAATATCATCAGCCAGGTTCCAGACACCGGGTTGATGTGTAACCATAATGACGCCGCTTGTGGGTAGTTTTTCACGCACTAAACGCAGTAAGCGTATAGCCTCTTGTTCCTCAAGATGAGAGGTAGTTTCGTCAAGAAATATCCATTTCGGACGTCGTAAAATTAATCGTGCCAGGGCGATACGTTGTTTTTCGCCGCTGGAAAGAATATCTCCCCAGCGATCGTGGTCATGAATACGCGCAGCCAATTTCCCCAGACCAACCTGATGCAGTACTTCGCTCAACGATTTATCGTCTACGGGCAGGGGAAGTGCTTTACAAATAATCTCTTTCAGTAAGCCGCTTTTGATTAACGGTGTTTGTGACACATACCAACTGTCAGCAGGAGAAGAAATATCACCTTTAAATAACGGCCAGCAGTGGGATAATGTTTTAAGCAGTGTGGTTTTTCCCGCACCAGAGTAGCCTTTCAGTAATAGCCATTTGCCTGGCGAAACATGAAAGTTCAAGTTCTCTAATATGATCTTATTATCAGGCGTACGAATACTCGCATTAGCCACTTGTACCGCATGTTGGCAATTTTTAGGCTTATTCGTAGGGCGCTATTCAGTGAGTTGATGGAACTCATACAAGCGATCGATAACCGCAGCCAGTTCAGCAAGTTCGTCATATTTATAAATAAACCAGCTTAAATTGTTCGATACTAGCATAAATGCCTAGCGCGATTTCATCAGTCCGCCCAGATTGATCTGCCCGCTAATAAACTGCGGCAATAACAGAAAGTAGGGAAGAACGCTAAGCGAGCGCGAATAAATATTTTGCCAGTAATCAAGCCACCGCTGACGATTCATTAAACGATGCCAGTTCTCTTTAATGGTATGAAAATTGTCGCGCAACTCCTGGCGTTGTAGAGACTCAGCATTGCTTAGCGCAATCAGTTCTGCCTGCTTATTATGCTGCACAAGATTAGTTCGAAATGTCGCTTCGCTACGTTGTTTTTCCACATTAAGCGGACGAATACGTTTACCCACCTTATGGGTAAATAAAGTTCCACCGATCACAATGAGCACGACGGTATAGACCATATACCCCTGGATATTCCATTCTGTTCCACCAACAGTGAATGAGAGCGTACCCGCGCTTTGCCAAAGAATAACGGTAAAGGTGATCAGCATGCTAAGTGACTGGATGAAGCCAAATGAAAGACTGAGCGTTTTGTTGATCAGTAAGAGAATGTCTTCAGCGATACGTTGGTCAGGGTTATCTGTATTTTTATGCTCGCCGTAGATCTGCGTGAAGTAGTAGTTTTTATCTGCAAACCAGCGATTAAGGTAGTAATCTGTTAACCATTCGCGCCAGCGAATAGTCAGTAGTTTAATTAACCATGTTTTGTTTACGGATATTAATACAAAGATCCCCAGCAGGGCAGGGAACCAAAGAACAAGCTGCCAAAGCTTATCGGTTTCTTTCTGGCTTAGCGCATTGAAAAAATCATTATTCCAGTCGTTTAACCAGACCTGAATTTTAACCACGCCAAGGATCATTGCGAGGATAATAATGATTAACAACACTGAAGTTTTATTATTCTTACGCAGCCAAAAGGGCTTCAGCAGACAGAGATACTTTGCTATCAACATACAAAACGTAATGGGAATGGTTATCATTAGCGAAAATTGATTGTGCCATCCAATGATTATCTATGGCAATGATTTACTGATGAAATTTATTTAAGTATCATTTAACAATATGAAATATATAGAAATTTTTAATTTTCAGTGGTTATGGTTATGCTATTGATAATCAAGGGTATTGCTAATGCCCTGACGCATACCACGTAAGCCAGGATTTTCGCAAGGGAAGATGATGATGACGAAACACCCGACAGGAATTTATGTCGGGTGCCTTGTTAAGGTCATAAGAAGGAGGCTAAGAATGGAGTTAAAAGAGAGCGTTATTAATTATTCTCCATTTGTTTTGCAACATCCATAATGTGGTAAAGCGGTACTCTGTTCTTAGCTAACTCAACCATGGCGTTCATATAAGGTACCATGGTTGAAAAAAGGATTTTATAACCTTCGCAAAAATAAGAAACAGTCTCATTGTTTACTTTAGTAATACGATGCTTAGGACAACCGCCATTGCAGATAGGTTTATATGCACATTGCTGACATTTCGCTGAAATCCGTTTTTTGCGCTGTCAGTTGTACACTGTTCATCGTTTTGAGTTCAGATTTATTAATGTTTCCAATTTTGTACTGTGGATAGACAAAATGGTCGCATTCGTAAATGTCTCCATTACTTTCAACAACCAGATTATCCTTGCAGGACTCCTGGAAAATACAACTTGTATGCCCATTCCCCAAAAAACGGCTGACAAAGCTTTCAAACTGACGAATGAAAATTTCACCCACATCGTTTTTAACCCATTGCATAAAAATGGTTGACATAAACTTGCCATAAGCCGTGGGAGGCACAGAAAAATCAATGATACGGAATGTGTTCTCACTATGACCACTGAAATCAATATTCGGCGTCCCGGTTTCTAGCAATTCGATAAATTGCATATGTTTACTGCCGATAGATGTTAAAAAATGATAAACCTCAAGAGGGTAATGGACATTAACGTTATTAATGACGGTTAACGTATTAAACTCTACTTGATATGATTTCAGACGCTCGATGGCTGCTATCACTTTTGCAAAAGTACCGTTACCTGAATTACTGCGTCTGTAACGGTCATGTAACTCCTGGGGGCCATCGATCGAGATACCAACCAGAAAATCATGTTCTTTGAGAAAGGCACACCATTCATTATTCAATAAAATGCCATTCGTTTGTAATGCATTAAAAATACGTTTTTGGCCTGCATAGCGTTGTTGATAGTGAATAACTTTACGGAAAAAATCCAGGCCAGCCAGAGTGGGTTCACCGCCTTGCCAGGTAAAATAGACCTGATTGCCAGACGCTTCGATATATTGTTTGATGAACTCTTTCAGAGTGCTGTCATCCATCCATTTTTCATGAGTAAACTGCGACTCTTTTTCAAGGTAAAAACAGTAATCACATTTGAGATTACATTGAAAACTGGAGGGCTTGGCTGTAACGTGCATTGCTATCTCGCTCAATAAGGCGGCGGAAAAATCCGCCGCATGAAGGTTTAGTTATTTCGCTTCGCTTAGTGCTTTCTTGATATTGTTAAACTTCTCCTGATTTACCTCGCTAAGCGGTGGCTGGCTGCTGTCGATAAACTCTCTTACCACGCCTTGCATCTCTTTAACGACCTGCGGATTGGCGGCGGCAAGGTTATCTTTTTGCTGTAGATCCGTCAGTTTGTAGAGACCTAACTGATTGTTTTCTACTGTATAGACAAGCGAATAATCGTTATTTCTCACCGTATAAGAGAATTGGCTTAAGTCCTCAGTGTTGGGGTTATGCGGGTAATCGTCTGACTGATGGCGAACAAATTTGTGGTAATTATCCCAGAATGGAATATTTTCCTCATCAAACCAGTGAGAATAAGAGGTTATCCAGGTCAGATTTTTATGTGGCTCGCCTTGTTTCTTATCTTGCAACCAGGGCAGCAAGGAAACACCATCCAGCTTAAGGTCTTTTGGAATGCTGATATCGGCTGCATCAAGAGCTGTTGGGTAGAAATCCATTGCGGAAATCAGCTTGTCATAATTACCGGGTTGAAGTTTTCCTTTCCACCACATAAACATTGGGGTGGTGAGTACCGCCAGGATAGGTCTGACTCTTATAGCCTTTTTGCGCCCCGTTCAGCGGCAGAGGACCATCGATAACCGCACCATTATCGGAGGTAAAGAGAATAATTGTATTGTCATACTGTCCGTTTTTCTTCAGTTGTTCGAGAATGCGTTTTACACCCTGATCAACAGAATAAACGGAAGCGTAGTAGTTATCTGCTGTTTGACTACCGGTATTAAATTGCTTCTGATATTGATCCGGTGCAGGATTATCATTTGGTAGGTGCGGAGCATTATAAGCCAGGTAAAGCATAAAAGGCTGGTCAAGTGTTTTGGCACGATCAACAACGCCAATTGCCTCATCGGTTAACTGATCGCTGATATAACCTTTTGCGGGGACACGTTCACGATTTTTGAACAGTGAAGGGGAGTTGTAATATGCCGTTCCTGCAGCGTGGAATCCCATAAAGTAATCAAAGCCACGGTTTTGAGGTTGCCATTCTTCCGCAGAAAATGTGGTGAAGTTGTCATGATAGTCACGCGTTTGTTTATCTTCCGGTACCGGCACATTACTGATTTTTGACAAGTGCCATTTACCTACTGCTGCAGTGTAATAACCATGATTCTGGAATAATTCAGGCAAGAAAGTTTCTGTTAGCGGAATACCATCCTGAGCATCGGTATTGGAATAGACACCAAAGCGGGCGGGAGCTCGACCGGTCATTATTGCGGCACGGG
>NZ_JBQZXE010000121.1:0-10467 GCF_053555855.1 Shigella sp. SIG3 | reverse complement strand
GCATTATCTGAACATAAAACACTATCAGTAAGTTGGAGTCATTACCCTGTGTGTTTCAGATAAACCGTTACATGGTGAGATTAAGCTTCCCGGCCAGGCTAACCGTTTTTATGAAGGCGCTATTTCCGAACACCTGCAAATTGGCATTCGGGCGATCGATTTGCTGCGCGCAGAAGGCGACCGACTGCATTCACGTAAATTACGAACCTTTAATGAGCCGCCGTTCCGATAATAAGTTATGAACCTTCTTATCAGAAATAGATGTGAAGGATTAAGTAAGACATCTGGCAAATAGCCTGCAATAAACGCGGGCTGCTTGCTTCCTTGGGCAGATGCGAGTTTTATTATCGTCTTAATGATTTCCACATATTAAAAGCAAGTATGCTTTCAAAACACAATTATAAAAAATCCCGCCAACAACATTAGTTTTTATAAAATTAAATATAAGATTATGGCTTTAGAATATTTTTATTTCTAATAGACGAGATTTTTCCTGTTATGATATAATATGCCGAATTAACACATGTTAACGATTTACCAGTAATGTAAATAAATTTTCGAGGAGATCATTCCAGTGGGACGTAAATGGGCCAATATTGTTGCTAAAAAAACGGCTAAAGACGGTGCAACGTCTAAAATTTATGCAAAATTCGGTGTAGAAATCTATGCTGCTGCCAAACAAGGTGAACCCGATCCAGAATTAAACACATCTTTAAAATTCGTTATTGAACGTGCAAAGCAGGCACAAGTTCCAAAGCACGTTATTGATAAAGCAATTGATAAAGCCAAAGGCGGCGGAGATGAAACGTTCGTACAGGGACGTTATGAAGGCTTTGGTCCTAATGGCTCAATGATTATTGCTGAGACATTGACTTCAAATGTTAACCGTACGATTGCTAACGTTCGCACAATTTTCAATAAAAAAGGCGGCAATATCGGAGCGGCAGGTTCTGTCAGCTATATGTTTGACAATACGGGTGTGATTGTATTTAAAGGAACAGACCCTGACCATATTTTTGAAATTTTGCTTGACGCTGAAGTTGATGTTCGTGATGTAACTGAAGAAGAAGGTAATATTGTTATTTATACTGAACCTGCTGACCTTCATAAAGGAATCGCGGCGCTAAAAGCAGCTGGAATCACTGAGTTCTCAACAACAGAATTAGAAATGATTGCTCAATCTGAAGTTGAGCTTTCCCCAGAAGATTTAGAAATCTTTGAAGGGCTTGTTGATGCCCTTGAAGATGACGACGATGTACAAAAAGTTTATCATAACGTCGCAAATCTCTAATTATATTTTAAAGAAATCTGTCTTTATGGCAGATTTCTTTAATCTCATATAATTCTTATAAAAAATATAATGTTTAACTCGTCATATTGCTTATAAAAAATCCCCGTTCCCAGAGAAATAATATTTATTAAAATGGCAGGTCTTCTTTTTCTGATTACCGAAGACAAAGTGGCAATTACGTATAGTTTCCCGATAAAGACGCGACAGCTACATCCCGCATAAGGCATTTTTCTCTTTATCTTTGTACGGTACTTCATGGAACAGAATTTTTGACCTTGTGAATCGTGATGTCTGTTGGGGAGGGGCAATTTGCTCACTGAAGCGTGAGACTCGATTAAGCGCACGAAACACAGAAATCAAAAAACCCGGCCACTTTTTTACAAAGTGGCCGGGTAAAAATAATTTTTATTTTTTAACTGTCCTGAGTCTCATAGAGATGTCTCAAAACTAAAATTTGGCTCCTCTGACTGGACTCGAACCAGTGACATACGGATTAACAGTCCGCCGTTCTACCGACTGAACTACAGAGGAATCGTGAGAACGAGGCGAATATTAGCGATGCCCACCCACAATGTCAAAGCCTGTTTTTTAAATTTGAAATCGTTTGCTGAAATAATCTGCATTTTGTCGTTTATTCCGACACAACTGGCTTTTTTTCACACTTTTGCGGCTCGGATCGAGGGTATTTCCACAGCCAACGTCCAGTAACCATTCGCCAGTAAAACAGCACGGCCCGCACAGCCCAGTAGGCAAACATTCCCATCCAGACACCAACCACACCCCAGCCAAGCATGATTCCCTGCACATAACCGACTACAACCCGGCAACCCCACATGCTCAACATAGAAACCCACATGGCGTAACGGGCATCACGAGCACCCTTAAATCCAGCGGGTAGCACCCATGAGGCGGACCAAATAGGCATAAATAAAGCATTTAGCTAAATCAGAATCACAACGACGTGTTTAACCTGTGGATCCTGGGTGTAAAACGATGCCATAACCCCGGCAAAGGGAGCCGTTAGCCAGGCGATGGCCGTTAATCCAAGAGTGGACAGCCAGAACACATGCCGCAACTGAATCTCTGCTTGCGCTATCTGCCCTACCCCCAACCTTCGGCCTGTAATGATCGTAGAAGCAGAACCGAGCGCACTTCCGGGTAAGTTGATAAGAGCCGCAATTGAGAACGCGATAAAATTTCCGGCAATAACGCTGGTCCCCATCCCGGCAACGAACATTTGGGTTAATAACCGACCACTGGTAAATAACACTGATTCGACACTCGCTGGAATACCAATCCCCATGACTTCCCAGATAATGCTAAAATTCAGCGGTTTAAAATAGCTCTTTAACGAAATCCTTAGCGCAGGATTAAAACCAATCGCCAGCACCCACAAAATTGCAACTGCGCCAATATAACGAGAAATGGTTAAACCCAACCCAGCCCCGACCAGGAGAAAAGGCCGTAAATCAATATGCCGCTAATAATAATATTAAGAATATTCAGGCTACCGTTAATCAGTAGCGGTATTTTCGTATTCCCTGCACCACGAAGTGCCCCGCTACCAATAAGAGTGATGGCAGCGGCTGGATAACTGAGTACGGTCAGCTCCAGATAAGTCAACGCCAGTGCTTTAACTTCTGTCGTGGCATCACCCGCGACGAAATCAATAATTTGTTCGCCAAAATGATGAATTAGCGTTGCCAACAGTACGGCAAACAACGTCATGATCACCAATGACTGCCGCGTCGCCACCCTCGCTCGTCGTCGATCCCGCTTACCGAGACTAAATGCTACAACGACAGTAGTACCAAGATCGATAGCTGCAAAAAAAGCCATAATGACCATATTGAAGCTGTCCGCCAACCCCACGCCGGCCATCGCATCTTTTCCCAGCCAGCTGACCAGAAAAGTGCTCAGGCCCCCCATCAACAGGACACAGACGTTCTCCATGAAGATAGGAACAGCAAGCGGGGTTATCTCGCGCCAGAACAACACTTTGTAGCTCTTGCGTTTAGAGTGCCAGCGAGTGCCGTGAACAACCTGGCGTAAAGCAGAGGAGATATTCAAAGCCGACCTTAATTGCAGAAAGTGAAACCACATTTCAAATGATGAGGGAGAATCAGCAAAGCTGCAAAGATTTTCGCCAACAAATTGTCTGCAAATGCAACAAACTGTTGATAGAAACGGCAAACAGTTGGGAAATTTAAAAATCGGGTTTGACAAAATATTTTTCGCCGTTAAGATGTGCCTCAACAGCGATTCCTCTGTAGTTCAGTCGGTAGAACGGCGGACTGTTAATCCGTATGTCACTGGTTCGAGTCCAGTCAGAGGAGCCAAATTTCTGAAAAGCCCGCTTTTATAGCGGGCTTTTTGCTATATCTGATAATCAATTTCCTCTTCACTGTTTTCCATCACCTGGCGCTTGATATCCTCAACTGACAGTCCTGCATTACAAAGTTCCAGAAAGCGCCAAACATAGTTACGCTGAAGTTGTCCTCGCTTCAGTCCCAACCAGACAGTATTAGCATCGAAAAGATGCCGCGTATCCAGGCGGATTAAATTCTCTTCCTCTTGTTCGCCGCTGGATTGTTCGGCAACTAATCCGATCCCAAGCCCAAGAGCAACATAGGTTTTAATGACATCAGAATCCTGTGCACTTAATACAATATCTGCCGGCAAACCTTTGCGGGTAAATGCGTCATCAGTGCGTGAGCGCCCCGTAATTCCCTGTCGGTAAGTAATTAACGGCCACTTCGCTATTGATTCCAGCGTCAATGGTGTAATTTGCGTTAAGGGATGATCGAGTGGAACAAGCAAACTATGGTGCCAACAAAACCACGGGAAGGCGACGAGCTGCGGGTCATTACTCAAACGCTCGCTGGCGATACCAATATCAGCTTCGCCATTTTGCAACAACGTCGCAATTTCCTGTGGCGAACCCTGGATTAGCTCGAGCCGAACCTCCGGGAAAAGTTCGCGAAAAGCTTTAATGACCTCTGGCAAGCTATAACGTGCCTGAGTATGCGTCGTTGCAATAGTGAGAACACCAGACGTATCGTTGGTAAACAGGTCTGCAAGCCGACGAACATTACTGGCTTCATTCAGAATACGTTCTGCAATGACCAGTAATGCTTTGCCCGGTTCAGTCATCCCCAGCAGTCGCTTACCTCGTCGAACAAATATTTCGATGCCAAGTTCATCCTCCAGTTCCCGAATATGACGGCTAACGCCTGACTGTGAGGTAAAAAGCATATTCGCAACCTCTGTCAGGTTGTAATCCTGACGTGCAGCCTCGCGGATTATCTTTAGTTGTTGGAAATTCACGGTAAACTCCGGGCAGTTCAGATATCCCGTTATTGTTAAAGTCTAATGCCCGGCATAACAAATAATAAAAACCCGCATCTTATTCCATCCCGATATAACGCTTAGCTCACCAATTGCCACTGCCTTTTTTCCATCACTGGAGAACTAATCACTGACATTAACAACTCTTTCACTGCCTGTGCCTGTGGTGACAAGTTTGCTCTGGCGGGTAAATTTAAGGACAAAGAGAGACTCATTGAAGGAGTGGTAATGCGTGACATCCACCCATTTACTGCGCCACATAACGAACGCGCAGCCGATTCAGGTAATACTGCAACGCCCATGCCGCTGGCAATCGCTGCGGTAAGCGTGGCAATAGACTCAATTTCACCAATGACTTTTGCCGTGAGCCGCCGTAGGGAAAAAGCCTCATCAACACGAAGTCTAACAGCGCTGTAATCACTGGGGAGAAAAAGGTTCATTTGCGCAATAGCATTAACATCAACGTTTTGCCCCGGGCAATCTTGAGTTCCTACCAGGAAAAGATCTTCTTTCAGCAAAGCCTGACTGGATACCCCAGCCACAGGGGAATGCTCATAAATCACCGCCATATCGAGTTGGTGATTTATCAGTTTTTCGTTAAGCACTGCGCCACTATTTTCATGAAGATAGATAACGACCTCCGGGAATTCAGCGCGAACCGCCTGTAATAAGGGCATGGTGATGGATGACGCAGCGGTTCCTGGCGCAAAGCCAATCGAGACTTGCCCCGATAATGACTGACCAACGTTATGCACCGCCAGTTGGGCCTGCTCACACTGACGTAAAATGGCCCGTGCATGGGTATAGAGAATTTTTCCGGCGTCTGTTGGCGTAACGCCCCGTTTTGTGCGAATCAAAAGCTGTTGATTTAACTCACCTTCCAGTATGGCAACCTGCTGGCTGAGCGCTGGTTGTGCGATATGCAATACTTCAGCAGCCTGGGTCAGGCTACCAATATCTACAATTTTTACGAAGTATTTCAGGCGTCTGAAGTTCATGTTGCCTCCGGTTTTTAAGAATCGGCCCAAGTGCCGCCATTACTTACAACCAGTATGCAAGATGCCTGCCAGTTCTATTTTGGCGTTGATGCGCAAGCTAACCAACTGTCAAATAAGAGATTATGATAGATTCGTCATTGGCCCTTTTTATCAGCAGTCGCATTCACCTGCCCTATAAAAGGAGGGTATGCACCACGATGGTTCATTACCCAATAAGATTGAAAGCTCACCACTTTGTTGAAATTGGCAGCAAACAAACAAAAAAATGCATTTCACCCTTTGACATCACCATGCACTGCCATTAATATGCGCCCCGTTCACACGATTCCTCTGTAGTTCAGTCGGTAGAACGGCGGACTGTTAATCCGTATGTCACTGGTTCGAGTCCAGTCAGAGGAGCCAAATTCAAAAAAGCCTGCTTTCGAGCAGGCTTTTTACTTTCTAATTACCAACGCTCTTAAAACATCTGTCTTGAACCAGAACTAATTTGCACAGGCATTCCCGATCGATGTTGCAACGCAGCATTTGCGCGATTTACATCAACTTCTTGCCCGTTGATAAACGCCCGCAAAGATGGGGTTACCGGCAATGGCACTTTTCGGTCAGACTCATATTCTGCACGATTGCGTGACAGCGGCTCATGAACTTCCAGCCACTTTGAACCATCCGGTTCCGTTGTGTATTTCACTGGCTGATCAATAATTTGTACACGTGTGCCTACAGGAACATTATCAAACAGATATTTGATATCGTCATTACGCAGACGAATACAGCCCTGACTTACACGGAGCCCAATACCAAAATTGGCATTGGTACCGTGGATGGCATACAACCTGCCAATATAAATCGCGTACAGCCCCATGGGGTTATCGGGCCCCGCAGGAACAAATGCGGGCAAACTCTCCCCTCGTTTCGCATATTCGCGCCGGGTGTTCGGCGTTGGCGTCCAGGTTGGTGCTTCTTGTTTACGTTCAACGGTAGTCACCCAGTTACGCGGGGTTTCTCGCCCAGCCTGGCCGATACCAATAGGAAAGACTTCCACTGTATTACTGTCTGGCGGATAGTAATAAAGACGCATTTCAGCGACGTTAACCACAATCCCTTTACGAACAGTGGCGGGCAAAATCAGTTGCTGCGGAATGGTGAGTTGTGAGCCAGGCTTCGGTAAAAAAACATCAGCGCCCGGATTCGCTTCCAGCATATTACTTAACCCTTGCCCGTATTGTGCGGCAAAAGTCTCCAGCGGCTGAGTATTGTGATCAGGAACAGTTACAGTAAGCGACTGCCCCACTAAACGGCTACCCTCTGGAGGTAATGGATAAGTTACCGCCAGGCTATTTTGGCTGGCAAAAAGCAGAGCAAATGAGCAAAGAATATTTACACGACGCATCATGTCCCTTTCCTAAGTCGCGAATACTATCCGATAAGTATAGCTTTTATCAGACTTTTCGTTTTTAGCTGTTCAAATCAGAAGTCGTATTCCCCGGTAGAACAATATTACTGGCAGCAAGTTCGCCCATGTTGTTGTATATCGCACAAGCAGCTTCGATGATGGACATCGCCAGAGCTGCACCACTACCCTCACCTAAACGCATATCCATATTGAGATAAGGCTCCAGCCCCAAATGCGAGAGCGCTATACGCGCGCCTTTTTCTGCCGACAAGTGAGAAGGAATGAGATACGGTTTGATTGCAGGAGACATCTGGCAGGCTGCGAGCGCAGCAGCATAAGAAAGAAATCCATCCAGCAACACGGGTAAACCGCAGGAAGCAGCACCTAACATCACTCCAGCTATTCCGACCAAATCAAATCCACCCACTTTTGCCAGGACATCAACACCATCCTGAGGATTTGGTTGATTCAACGTAATCGCCCGACGCACAACATCAATTTTATTAGCCAGTTTATCTGTCGGCAGGTTTGCGCCAATCCCAACCACTTCTTCAGGATCCCGGCCAGTGATTGTGCTGACTATTGCCGCTGCCGGTGTCGTGTTTGCCATCCCCAGTTCACCTACACCAAACAGCGTGACACCGTTTTTCGCCAGCTCCCGCGTATAACATATGACGTCCAAAAGCAACTTTTCAGCCTGACGGCGACTCATTGCCGGAGCTGAAGCAATATTGCCGCTACCTCGTGCGACACGCATGTTGATAAGCCCGGGGATAGGCTCAGCAGTATCAATACCAACATCAATTACGTGGACGTTAGCGCCCGCTTGTGCTGCCAGCACACACACGCCGGTTGTTCCACGGGTCATATTTTCAGCCTGTATGGCTGTCACTTCTTTTGGAGAAATAGCGACCCCTTCCTCCCAGACGCCGTGATCGGCACACATAACCAGTACCGCTTTTTTGCCCACATGCGGTATGCCATTCACCCCCGGCATTCCTGCCAGTTGTATGGCAAGCGCCTCCAGCTTTCCTAGGCTACCAACAGGTTTGAGTAACCCGTCAACATGCCGTTGTGCACGCGACATAGCGGCAGAATTGATGGCTGGGATCGTATTCAGTAAATCGGCAATTATTTGCATGTCATGTCTCTTTATAGCAGTGCCAGCAGGAAGACCAGTTCACCAAGCTCTATGGCTGCTCCCAGCGTATCGCCCGTTTGCCCGCCCAGCGTACGTTTGAGAAGCTGACCGAGGATGAAAATCGCCACCATCGTCACCACCATAGCAGCCACACCATGCATACCCAGCAATAATACGGCAGCAAAAATAGCGGCTAAGCCGAGTGTGACGCAGGTTTGTCGCGCCAATGAACACATTGCCAAGCCCTTCTTCCCGCGCATAACGATGACGATACATCAATAATGCGGCAGTCCCGCGGCTGACCGCACATGCTGCCGCCAGCGATGCAAGGATCGGTTCGCCACGCAGAGCCAACTCGCTTAACACCAGAATCTTTGCCAGTACCACAAAAATCAATGCCAGACCGCCGTGGGTGCCTAAACGGCTATCACGCATGATTTCCAACATGCGATCGCGGCTACGTGCAGAAAATACGCCATCACAGGTATCAGCGAGGCCGTCCAGATGGAATTCCCCGGTCATCAGCGCCAGCACAAGTACGCTAAACAGTGCCGCCAGTGGTGCGCCACACCATGCCTGCAGCACCATGAAGACCAGCCCGCTAATCGCGCCAAGCAATAATCCAATCAAAGGAAAAGTAATAATACCGCGAGAATAATGCTCGAAATCCAGTCCCTGGGACCAGCGACGCGGTACAGGCAGACGCGTAATAAATGAGAGCATCGCCCAAAATAATTTGCTCATTTGATTTTTACTCCAATACCCGAAACCACCAGCCATACTTCATTTGCCGCAGCGGCCAACTGCTGATTTACCCGCCCGGCAATATCACGAAAATGTCGTGCCAGACGACTCTCCGGCACAATCCCCATTCCCACTTCGTTAGTCACTAATACAACCTTTGCGGGGCAACGTTGGCAGGCAGCAATCAACGACTGAATCTCAGCATTAATCGCCTGTTCCATCGCCTGATAATCCCATTCATCAGGGTCTTTATCGCCGCCATAATCAAACAACAGATTAGTCACCATTGTGGTAACGCATTCCAGCAACACAGCCTCATTCGGGTTAATGTCTGCATGAATTAATTCATCAAGATGTTGCCAGCGCTCCACTGTGCGCCAGTGCTCCGGGCGGCTTTGCCGATGATGTTCTATCCGTGCAGCCATCTCATCATCAAGGATTTGCGAGGTAGCGATATACAGAACCTGTGAAGAGTCCCCAATAAGCACCTCTGCATGGCGACTCTTCCCGCTCCATGCGCCTCCCGTCACCAAAATCATCATACCGACTCCTGATTCAAATGTATGATGGTATACATTGAACAGAGCAATGGATCCCCCACCGTTGCTGACCGCAAAACATTTACGCGATTAATACTGCGCGTAATATAATTAAAAATCCAGCATTCTCAATCCATTACGAAATAAGATGGCATTACGGAATAGCCAGACTTTCTCGTGTTAACGTCCGACAAAATGCGTCATTGACAGCGGTTTCTGTGGATTGACACATTTCATTCAGATAATGAATTAATGCTACTGCCGGACCAACCAGCAAACGGGCATTGTGTTCTGAAATCCAGGCTATTGATTCAACGTCAGCGACAGATCTGCGCTGTAAAAGAACTTGTAAAACAACGCAATAGAATTATCCGGAATGGTGGCGACTATGCACTAGAACACCACAATTTCGCTCTCTCGGTAAGGCACTGTCACAGCATTCAACAGAATGTGACTTGCCAGATTTATTAGCGCCACCAGATGTTTAACCGGGTAACCACGACCCAGTCGGGGATATATTCCATCTTCTCGCTGACATCATCAAGAATAAAAAGGTTTATCACACTCAGAGCAACGTTCTTCAGCAGGCGGGATAATTCTTCAACATTTAAAAGATGTGTTATTAAAGGCATCTCAAATTGGACAGGGCTGCCGGTTTTCTGTTGCAACACCGTTGCTCTGCTTGAGACAGAACTGCCATATGCAGCATCTGATACTTTGAGTTTGACCAAATCACAGCCCCGTAGCTTACTGTCCAAAGCCATGTTGAACAGAGCTAGATCGCGTGTTTTACCTTCCAACTCAAGTCTAATCCGGATCCCCCAGATATGAGATATCTGAAGTGGCCTTTTTTGACCGATGGTACGGTCTTTATTCCACGGTGACGTTTTCATATTCAAATCTCCTGCAATGTGGGAGATTTGAGTATGGTTGTCTCTCAAGAGCGAAAATAAGTCAACTATCACTAGTTGTTGCGCATGTACGTATTCTGTCAATTAATTATTGACAATCAT
>NZ_JBQZXE010000120.1:0-10468 GCF_053555855.1 Shigella sp. SIG3 | reverse complement strand
TTGATGTCCAGTCCCGTACTCTACGCGCCAGAGGGAAATTCACCTGGCGCGTATTTTTGTTCGCGGCTTAGCTACGGCTGAGCACGCCGCGGCGATAGAGATTACGTTTAATGCGCGTTAAACCAGGTTTTGGCTTACGCGGTTCGTCCAGGCTTGCCAGGACAATCTCCAGCACACGCTCTGCGACATCGCGGTGACGTTGAGCCACTGCCAGCACCGGACACTGTAAGAAGTCGAGCAGTTCGTTATCGCCAAAGGTGGCAATTGCCAGGTCAGAAGGCAGTTTGCCGTCGCGACGCAGCGTGACATCCATCACTCCTTGCAACAACGCAAACGACGTTGTGAACAGCGCCTGCGGCATCGGATGCGTTTCCAGCCATTTTTCGAATAACTGGGCAGCCGCCTCCCGCTCATAGCTGTTGGCATACAGGAAATGCACTTCGCGCGGATCATCTTTCCAAGCAGTACGGAAACCTTGTTCACGCAGGAAGCTGACAGAAAGCTCCGGCAGCGCGCCAAGATAAAGCACCATCTCGGCGGGAAACTTACGTAACTCTTCCGCCAGCATTTCGGCATCATCCTGATCGGCACCAACCACGCTGGTGAAATGTTCACGATCGAGGGCGCGGTCCAGCGCGACAATCGGGAACGGGTCGTTAGCCCAGCGTTGATAAAAAGGATGCTCAGGTGGCAACGACGTCGAAACAATAATGGCATCAACCTGACGCTGTAAAAGGTGCTCAATGCAGCGCATTTCGTTGTCTGGCTGATCTTCTGAGCAGGCAATCAGCAGTTGATAACCCCGTTGCCGCGCCTGGCGTTCAAGATAGTTAGCGATGCGGGTATAGCTGGTGTTCTCCAGATCGGGGATCACAAGACCAATAGAACGTGTGCGTCCAGCACGAAGCCCAGCTGCCACGGCGTTCGGGTGGTAATTGTGCTCACGCACCACAGCCATGACTTTTTCAACGGTTTTGTCGCTCACACGGTATTGCTTCGCTTTGCCGTTAATAACATAGCTTGCAGTGGTCCGCGACACTCCCGCCAGCCGAGCGATTTCATCCAGTTTCACAATTGCCCCTTGCGTAAAATGTAAAAACCATAGCCATTGTACTGGTATGGGTTAAATTCATTAACATCTAAGCGCAGAAAATTAACTGCGGCAACTGCTTTTATTCCAGGTTCCCACTGATTTCGCAAAAAAAGCCCAACGTGACATGTTGGGCTGCAAATTGCGCACTGAGATCATTCTCAACGCATTATTTTATCGCCGCGCGAAAGTCCGACCACACCAGAGCGAGCAACTTCCACAATTTTCGCCACATCGCGAATCGATGCTAAAAATGCATCAAGCTTATCGCTGGTGCCTGCTAATTGAACGGTATAAAGCGAGGGGGTGACATCGATAATTTGCCCACGGAATATTTCCGTATTACGTTTCACTTCGTCACGCCCGTAACCGCTGGCCTGAATTTTCACCAGCATGATTTCCCGCTCAACATGCGCGCCCTGCCCCAACTCACTCACGCGCAAGACATCGACCAGCTTGTGTAATTGCTTTTCGATCTGCTCAAGTACTTTTTCATCGCCCACGGTCTGGATGGTCATACGCGATAATGTCGGATCGTCGGTTGGCGCAACGGTCAGGCTTTCAATGTTGTAGCCTCGCTGGGAAAAAAGGCCAATCACGCGGGATAACGCGCCTGATTCATTTTCGAGTAAGACTGATAATATCCGGCGCATAATCAGGTTCTCTCCGTTTTGCTTAACCACATTTCATCCATTCCGCCCCCGCGAATCTGCATCGGGTAGACGTGCTCACTGCCATCGACGGTAACATCAACAAACACCAGGCGATTATTGCGCACCTGTTCCAGCGCCTCGCTAAGTTTGCTTTCCAGCTCATGCGGATGAGAGATCTGGATCCCGACGTGACCATAGGCTTCCGCCAGACGGACGAAATCGGGTAGTGATTGCATATAAGATTGTGAATGACGGCCGGAATAGATCATGTCCTGCCACTGTTTCACCATCCCCAGATAGCGGTTATTGAGATTCACCACCAGTACGGGCAACTCGTATTGCAACGCGGTAGACAGTTCCTGGATGTTCATCTGAATACTGCCGTCGCCAGTGACGCAAACCACGGTTTCTTCTGGCAACGCCATTTTGACGCCCAGTGCCGCAGGTAAACCAAAACCCATCGTGCCGAGACCGCCGGAATTGATCCAGCGACGCGGTTTGTCGAATGGATAATAAAGCGCAGCAAACATCTGGTGCTGCCCGACATCGGACGTCACGTAAGCGTCCCCATTAGTCAACCGCCAAAGAGTCTCGATCACCGCCTGCGGTTTAATCTTTTCACTGTGAGTGTCATATTTCAGGCACTGAAGAGCGCGCCACTGTTCAATCTGCTGCCACCAGTCGCGGATCTCATCCAGCGGTTGATGGGCGGATTCTTGCGACAGGAGTTCAAGCATTTGTTCGAGGACCTGGCGAGCATCCCCCACAATCGGGATATCCGCAGTCACGGTTTTAGAAATGGAAGTAGGATCAATATCGATATGCAGAACAGTGGCATTTGGGCAGTACTTTGCCAGATTGTTCGTCGTTCGGTCATCAAATCGTACCCCGACGGCGAAAATCACATCCGCGTTATGCATCGTCATATTGGCTTCGTAGGTACCGTGCATTCCCAGCATGCCCAGTGCCTGACGATGCGTTGCCGGAAACGCCCCCAGCCCCATCAATGAGGAAACAACGGGCAGATTCAACGCCTCCACCGTTTCTTTCAACTGCTGATGGCAGCCCGCCATGATTGCCCCACCGCCTACGTAGACAACCGGTTTTTTTGCCGCTACCAGCGTTTGCAGAGCACGCTTAATTTGCCCTTTATGTCCGGTAGTAGTGGGATTGTAAGAACGCATACTGACCGACTCAGGGCAGACATAGGGTAATTTGTTCGCCGGATTAAGAATATCTTTCGGTAAATCAACGACCACTGGTCCTGGGCGACCACTTGCCGCCAGCCAGAAAGCCTTTTTCAGCACCTGCGGAATGTCTTCCGTTTGCTTAACCAGAAAACTGTGTTTAACCACCGGTCGCGAAATCCCCACCATGTCGCACTCCTGAAAAGCATCGTAACCTATCAACGAGGTCGCTACCTGCCCGGAAAGGACAACTAATGGAATGGAATCCATATAAGCGGTGGCGATGCCGGTAATCGCATTGGTCGCCCCTGGACCCGACGTTACCAGCACGACGCCGACTTCCCCGGTCGCACGCGCCAGGCCATCGGCCATATGCACCGCCGCCTGCTCATGACGAACTAATACATGATCAATACCACCCACGGTATGCAATGCATCGTAAATATCAAGGACTGCGCCTCCGGGATAACCGAATACTTGTTTAACGCCCTGATCGATAAGCGATCGGACGACCATCTCGGCTCCAGACAACATCTCCATGGCCTGCCTCACTGTTTGACGGAAAAAATGTGTAAAACACATTAACCGTCCGATCTTGCTTAAGCAATTGGCAGCCAGAGACATAAATGCAGGGTAATAAGAATAAACAGGAGGAAAGGTGAAAAGAAACGATAAAATCCTCCATTACGAAGGATTAAATTGATAATAAATCGGCTGAATCCCACAACTTACAGCAATTTCTCTATTTTTTTAATTAATCCTAAAATAGAGAGTCCACACATTCAGAATAAAATTCTACATTCAATAAAAAATGCAGAATAAACCAGACATTCATGTCTGGCCTATTCTGCATTCAGTTAGCGTTTGCAAATTGAGACTAATTGTTCTTCCATCCACTGATGGCCTTTATCGCACCCGGCAGCTTCATGCCAAGAGAGATAACAGGTTCTGCTGTTTTGTTTTAACGGCAGCGGTAATACCTGTAATTCTAAGGATTCAGCGAACTCTTCAGCCAGCCAACGCGGCGCAATAGCGACCAAATGCGTTTGCGACACCACGCTAAGTACGCTCATCATTGCCATGCCCTGATACGCGATACTGGCTTGCTTATCTACCGTGTCATACCAAGGTTGACTAAATGACGCGAAACGATCGAGCGAAACCGCCGCATGTTGTTCGTTATAAACATCATGTTTCAGTAACGGGCCTTTAATTGTTGGATGATTTTTGCTGGCTACCAGCACCATTTCATCTTTAAATAATGGCACGCTGGTAAATTCAGGACGATGGAAGTCTTCATAACTAATCACAAACTCCATTTCCTGATAACGCAGCTGATGTTCAGTGTTCTGATTTAATGAAGACTTGAACATAACATGTATATTTGGCGCAATCTGCTCAATGTGATTATAAATCTGCGAGGTCAGAATGCTGTCTAACGGGCTGCAAACACAAAGATGAAATACACGTTCACTGCTCGCGGGTTCAAAACCTGAACCAGGCAATTCATTTTGTACTAGTTGCAATGCCTGGCGAACTGAACCAAAAAGTTGAAATGCGCGAGCAGTCGGTTGAATACCACGGCCATAACGAACAAAAAGCTCGTCATTAAACATCACCTTCAGGCGTGCAACAGCGTTACTGACCGCAGGTTGCGACATACCCAGAACATGAGCGGCACGGGTAATGTTTTGCTCCTGCATCACGGCATCGAAAACGGTTAATAAGTTGAGATCGACCATGCGTAGCTGTGGCTTGCTTAACTCCGCCGTCTCTGAATGATCTGTTTGTACCTCTGGCATACTTAACTCCACTGTCACACTTAACTCCCTTTCCCTTATTGGAATGCAGAGAAATAATCCTGAAGAATATGATTTATCATGCATATAAAATAAGAAAAAGCAAAATGAGTAAAATTCGGAAAACATAAAGATACGGGTTCTGATAAAAACAGAATCCATTGCCGTGGAATGAGTCATTTACCACAGCATAATAATCCATAATGTTTTTGTTGCGAAAACAATCTAATCATAACTACCGCGAATACTCAATCATCTACAAAATGGATTAAATGTGCTTATTTAATAATTATTTTATATATTTAATGCATTAATTCTTAACATTAATTGATCAATAATATTCACCAAATCAATATCAAAAAAAATCGCAAAACATATAATTCAATACAAATCATTAGGATAGGTTTTGCAACGCGTGCATTTTGTCCCCTTTTTCCTCGTTGATTAGATGCAAAAATTTATGCTGAAATATGTCAACCGATGAAAAGCGTCGGTAGTTAAGCAGAAATTAATATCGCTTACTTTAACCACCGTAGCACAATTAGCTAATTTTACGGATGCAGAACTCACGCTGGCGGGACGTTTTTATTGCGTCAGGGTTGACATCCGTTTTTGTATCCAGTAACTCTAAAAGCATATCGCATTCATCTGGAGCTGATTTAATGACTCACATCGTTCGCTTTATCGGTCTACTACTACTAAACGCATCTTCTTTGCGCGGTAGACGAGTGAGCGGCATCCAGCATTAAGCCAGCACGCAGTCAAACAAAAAACCCGCGCCATTGCGCGGGTTTTTTTATGCCCGAAGCGAGGCGCTCTAAAAGAGACAAGGACCCAAACCATGAGCCAGCAAGTCATTATTTTCGATACCACATTGCGCGACGGTGAACAGGCGTTACAGGCAAGCTTGAGTGTGAAAGAAAAACTGCAAATTGCGCTGGCCCTTGAGCGTATGGGTGTTGACGTGATGGAAGTCGGTTTCCCCGTCTCTTCGCCGGGCGATTTTGAATCGGTGCAAACCATCGCCCGCCAGGTTAAAAACAGCCGCGTATGTGCGTTAGCTCGCTGCGTGGAAAAAGATATCGACGTGGCGGCCGAATCCCTGAAAGTCGCCGAAGCCTTCCGTATTCATACCTTTATTGCTACCTCCCCAATGCACATCGCCACCAAGCTGCGCAGCACCCTGGACGAGGTGATCGAACGCGCTATCTATATGGTGAAACGCGCCCGTAATTACACCGATGATGTTGAATTTTCTTGCGAAGATGCCGGGCGTACACCCATTGCCGATCTGGCGCGAGTGGTCGAAGCGGCGATTAATGCCGGTGCCACCACCATCAACATTCCGGACACCGTGGGCTACACCATGCCGTTTGAGTTCGCCGGAATCATCAGCGGCCTGTATGAACGCGTACCTAACATCGACAAAGCCATTATTTCCGTACATACCCACGACGATTTAGGCCTGGCGGTCGGCAACTCACTGGCGGCGGTACATGCCGGTGCACGCCAGGTGGAAGGTGCAATGAACGGGATCGGCGAGCGTGCCGGTAACTGTTCGCTGGAAGAAGTCATCATGGCGATTAAAGTTCGTAAGGATATTCTCAACGTCCACACCGCCATTAATCACCAGGAGATATGGCGCACCAGCCAGTTAGTTAGCCAGATTTGTAATATGCCGATCCCGGCAAACAAAGCCATTGTTGGCAGCGGCGCATTCGCTCACTCCTCCGGTATCCACCAGGATGGCGTGCTGAAAAACCGCGAAAACTACGAAATCATGACACCAGAATCTATTGGTCTGAACCAAATCCAGCTGAATCTGACCTCTCGTTCGGGGCGTGCGGCGGTGAAACATCGCATGGATGAGATGGGGTATAAAGAAAGTGAATATAATTTAGACAATTTGTACGATGCTTTCCTGAAGCTGGCGGACAAAAAAGGTCAGGTGTTTGATTACGATCTGGAGGCGCTGGCCTTCATCGGTAAGCAGCAAGAAGAGCCGGAGCATTTCCGTCTGGATTACTTCAGCGTGCAGTCTGGCTCTAACGATATCGCCACCGCCGCCGTCAAACTGGCCTGTGGCGAAGAAGTCAAAGCAGAAGCCGCCAACGGTAACGGTCCGGTCGATGCCGTCTATCAGGCAATTAACCGCATCACTGACTATAACGTCGAACTGGTGAAATACAGCCTGACCGCCAAAGGTCACGGTAAAGATGCGCTGGGTCAGGTGGATATTGTCGCCAACTACAACGGTCGCCGCTTCCACGGCGTCGGCCTGGCCACCGATATTGTCGAGTCCTCCGCCAAAGCCATGGTGCACGTACTGAACAATATCTGGCGTGCCGCAGAAGTCGAAAAAGAGTTGCAACGCAAAGCTCAACACAACGAAAACAACAAGGAAACCGTGTGATGTCGAAGAATTACCATATTGCCGTATTGCCGGGAGACGGTATTGGTCCGGAAGTGATGACCCAGGCGCTGAAAGTGCTGAATGCCGTGCGCAACCGCTTTGCGATGCGCATCACCACCAGCCATTACGATGTAGGCGGCGCAGCCATTGATAACCACGGGCAACCACTGCCGCCTGCGACGGTTGAAGGTTGTGAGCAAGCCGATGCCGTGCTGTTTGGCTCGGTAGGCGGCCCGAAGTGGGAACATTTACCACCAGACCAGCAACCAGAACGCGGCGCGCTGCTGCCGCTGCGTAAGCACTTCAAATTATTCAGCAACCTGCGCCCGGCAAAACTGTATCAGGGGCTGGAAGCATTCTGTCCGCTGCGTGCAGACATTGCCGCTAACGGCTTCGACATCCTGTGCGTGCGCGAACTGACCGGCGGCATCTATTTCGGTCAGCCAAAAGGCCGCGAAGGTAGCGGACAATATGAAAAAGCGTTTGATACCGAGGTGTATCACCGTTTTGAGATCGAGCGTATTGCCCGCATCGCGTTTGAATCTGCTCGTAAACGTCGCCACAAAGTCACCTCAATCGACAAAGCTAACGTGCTGCAATCCTCTATTTTATGGCGTGAAATCGTCAACGAGATCGCCACGGAATACCCGGATGTCGAACTGGCGCATATGTACATCGACAACGCCACCATGCAGCTGATTAAAGATCCATCACAGTTTGACGTTCTGCTGTGCTCCAACCTGTTTGGCGACATTCTGTCTGACGAGTGCGCAATGATCACTGGCTCGATGGGCATGTTGCCTTCCGCCAGCCTGAACGAGCAAGGTTTTGGACTGTATGAACCGGCGGGCGGCTCGGCACCAGATATCGCAGGCAAAAACATCGCCAACCCGATTGCACAAATCCTGTCGCTGGCACTGCTGCTGCGTTACAGCCTGGATGCCGATGATGCGGCTTCCGCCATTGAACGCGCCATTAACCGTGCATTAGAAGAAGGCATTCGCACCGGGGATTTAGCCCGTGGCGCTGCCGCCGTTAGTACCGATGAAATGGGCGATATCATTGCCCGCTATGTGGCAGAAGGGGTGTAATCATGGCTAAAACGTTATACGAAAAATTATTCGACGCTCACGTAGTGTACGAAGCCGAAAACGAAACCCCGCTGTTATATATCGACCGCCACCTGGTGCATGAAGTGACCTCACCGCAGGCGTTCGATGGTCTGCGCGCCCACGGTCGCCCGGTACGTCAGCCGGGCAAAACCTTCGCCACTATGGATCACAACGTCTCTACCCAGACCAAAGACATTAATGCCTGTGGTGAAATGGCGCGCATCCAGATGCAGGAGCTGATTAAAAACTGCAAAGAATTTGGCGTCGAGCTGTATGACCTGAATCACCCGTATCAGGGGATCGTCCACGTAATGGGGCCGGAACAGGGCGTCACCTTGCCGGGGATGACCATTGTCTGCGGCGACTCGCATACCGCCACCCACGGCGCGTTTGGCGCACTGGCCTTTGGTATCGGCACTTCCGAAGTTGAACACGTACTGGCAACACAAACCCTGAAACAGGGCCGTGCGAAGACCATGAAAATTGAAGTCCAGGGCAAAGCCGCGCCGGGCATTACCGCAAAAGATATCGTGCTGGCAATTATCGGTAAAACTGGCAGCGCAGGCGGCACCGGGCATGTGGTGGAGTTTTGCGGCGAAGCAATTCGTGATTTAAGCATGGAAGGTCGTATGACCCTGTGCAATATGGCGATCGAAATGGGCGCAAAAGCCGGTCTGGTTGCTCCTGACGAAACCACCTTTAACTATGTCAAAGGCCGTCTGCATGCGCCGAAAGGCAAAGATTTCGACGACGCCGTTGCCTACTGGAAAACCCTGCAAACCGACGAAGGCGCAACTTTCGATACCGTTGTCACTCTGCAAGCAGAAGAAATTTCACCGCAGGTCACCTGGGGCACCAATCCCGGCCAGGTGATTTCCGTGAACGACAATATTCCCGATCCGGCTTCGTTTGCCGATCCGGTTGAACGTGCGTCGGCAGAAAAAGCGCTGGCCTATATGGGGCTGAAACCGGGTATTCCGCTGACCGAAGTGGCTATCGACAAAGTGTTTATCGGTTCCTGTACCAACTCGCGCATTGAAGATTTACGCGCGGCAGCGGAGATCGCCAAAGGGCGAAAAGTCGCGCCAGGCGTGCAGGCACTGGTGGTTCCCGGCTCTGGCCCGGTAAAAGCCCAGGCGGAAGCGGAAGGTCTGGATAAAATATTTATTGAAGCCGGTTTTGAATGGCGCTTGCCTGGCTGCTCAATGTGTCTGGCGATGAACAACGACCGTCTGAATCCGGGCGAACGTTGTGCATCCACCAGCAACCGTAACTTTGAAGGCCGCCAGGGGCGCGGCGGGCGCACGCATCTGGTCAGCCCGGCAATGGCTGCCGCTGCTGCTGTGACCGGACATTTCGCCGACATTCGCAACATTAAATAAGGAGCACACCATGGCAGAGAAATTTATCAAACACACAGGCCTGGTGGTTCCGCTGGATGCCGCCAATGTCGATACCGATGCAATCATCCCGAAACAGTTTTTGCAGAAAGTGACCCGTACGGGTTTTGGCGCGCATCTGTTTAACGACTGGCGTTTTCTCGATGAAAAAGGCCAACAGCCAAACCCGGACTTCGTGCTGAACTTCCCGCAGTATCAGGGCGCTTCCATTTTGCTGGCACGAGAAAACTTCGGCTGTGGCTCCTCGCGTGAGCACGCGCCCTGGGCATTGACCGACTACGGTTTTAAAGTGGTGATTGCGCCGAGTTTTGCTGACATCTTCTACGGCAATAGCTTTAACAACCAGCTGCTGCCGGTGAAATTAAGCGATGCAGAAGTGGACGAACTGTTTGCGCTGGTGAAAGCCAATCCGGGGATCCATTTCGACGTGGATCTGGAAGCGCAAGAGGTGAAAGCGGGAGAGAAAACCTATCGCTTTACCATCGATGCCTTCCGCCGCCACTGCATGATGAATGGTCTGGACAGCATCGGCCTGACCCTGCAGCACGACGACGCGATTGCGTCTTATGAAGCAAAACAACCTGCGTTTATGAATTAGACCCCTTGCCCGGTCAAATGACCGGGCTTTCCGCTATCGTCCACGTCATCAAACGTCTTTAACCTTTGCGGTTAAAAATAATGCGACAACAGAAATAATCGCAATTACCCAGTAGACAGCAAAGTGCCCCCAACTTTGTGCAATTGCTCCCTGAATAACACCAGCCAGAATTACCCCGGTAGAGATAGTGTTGGTAAATAAGGTGGTAGCTGCCCC
>NZ_JBQZXE010000119.1:0-10814 GCF_053555855.1 Shigella sp. SIG3 | reverse complement strand
AATCTTGAGCGTAATGCCTTTTATGAAGGCGTCGAATTTCCTGATGATTGTGATGTTTTAATCAGCTACGCTCCACCAAAAGATGAATCGCTGGTTGCCAGTTTTATTACACAATATGCCGTAACCGCTTATGCCAGCCAGCGCTATCTTGAGAAACATCCTATTAGCCGTCCTGACGAACTCGAACATCACTCCTGTATTTTGATCGACTCGATGATGATCGACGACGCGAATATCTGGCGCTTCAACGTCGCCGGGAGTAAAGAGGTGCGGGATTATCGCGTGAAGGGAAATTACGTTTGCGATAACACGCAATCGGCGCTGGAGCTGGCACGAAATCACCTGGGGATTGTGTTTGCGCCAGACAAAAGTGTGCAGAGCGATCTGCAAGACGGCACGCTGGTGCCCTGCTTTCAGCACCCGTATGAATGGTGGCTGGATCTGGTGGCTATCTTCCGTAAACGGGAATACCTGCCCTGGCGGGTCCAGTATGTGCTGGATGAAATGCTGCGTGAAATTCGCCACCAGCTTGCTCAGTCGCAGCAACTGCGGCCTGAACAAGCGGCGGAAAGCGAAGATTAATGATCGAGATAAAGGTAATGCACCCAGCTGGTCATGCGTAATAGCACTTTGCGCATCACCGAGACATGGCTGAAATGATCAGAGTAGACCGCCACCTGGGCGTAAATACCGTCTGGTAAAGCGCTCAAATCAGTGTGCTCATCCAGTTCAATGGTCGCGATAACGCCATCTGAACCCGGCGCTGTGTTTAACGTCTGTAAGGTGCCGGTCGACTGATAAGCTCCGCCGGGAACAGCTGGACTAATGGCTGCCAGCTTGCCGCTGAATACCTTACCTGGCAGAGCATTAAACACCACTTCCGCATCGTCGCCAGGGGCCAGTCGCAGCAAGGAGTTCTGACGGAACTGCGCCACAATTTGTCGTTTCTGATCGGGTATAAACACCATCACCGGACGTAGCGGCAGCGACGCGGCATAGGTACCCGGACGAATCAGCACCTGGGTCACATAACCATCGCTCGGCGCACGCACTATCGTCTGCTCAAGGTTATATTTTGCTTCCGCGAGCTGCGCTTTCAGGCTGGCGATTTGAGAATGTTCACCCAACACCAGGCTATCCAGCTGGCTCTGGATCTGTTTTTGTTCCGCCGCCGATGACTTTACGGAGGCTTCCTGCGCCAGATAATTTTGCCGCGCCACATCAATATCGCGTTCTGAAAACGGGTTTACTTTCGCCTGGCTGCCGCGTGCGTAACGCTGATACTCTTTAGCGAATTTATCCCGCGTGGCCTTTGCCTGCTGAGTATTCGCCGCCATCTCATCTAACTCTGCGCCCAACGCCCGCTGTTTATGTTCTGCGGTAACGATATCCGCCATCAGCCGATCCACCCGCGCCTGATAACGCGTCGGGTCCAGTCGAAATAGCACCTCACCTTTTTTAATCAGCGTATTTTTCTTATCCGTCACTTCGATCACCACGCCTGTCACCTGTGGGACAACAGGAATAGAAATAACCGCTTTTTGCGCCTTGAAGGTATACGGATGGTTATAGTTCATTAACAGAATTAAACCACTGACAATAAATATGCCACCCAGGGCCGCTGTGGAAATGGTCCATTTATTTACAGGAATTTTGAAGATCTTAAACATTGCCCATGCAAAAGCCACATAGGTCAAAATAATCAGTAAATCCATAAGTATTACTCGGCAGAAGAGGATTTGATGTCGGCGAGCTGTTTCTCCAGCCCGGCAATACGCTGTTGTAGTTGCACAACGGAGGAGTCATGGATTTGCATTCCCCATCCCCGCTCCGGGCGGTAAAGCGTGGCCCAAATCCACAAAAATGGCCAGATAACATGCAGCGTAAAAAGACTCACCCAACCAGCAACATGAATGGCGTCGGCATGAGGATGATTACGTTTTTTAGAAATCAGGTAGGGAATATCATGTAAAATAATAATCCCATAGAATATCACCAGAAATACAAAAATAAGCACTCCCAGTGCAAAATAGTCCAGGAACATATTTCCCTCAAAGAATATAAAAAAGAACAATTAACGCATATTATGAAATGCCATGATGCAGTGCAATTTCCTTATTTATATAACGACATATTGTTTTTTATATACTTTCTGAAATGTGCTGTCTGGTTTTTCAACAGGACGAGGTTTATCATATTGAAATAGTGGAACTATTGGCCAAACTAATGAATAACTCCAGTAAAACATCCACAGTACAGATTAAGCGTATTAAACCTTCAATTATCTACCGTTTATTGCTGATTGGCCTCGGATCACCAATGGTGATTTACGGCCTGGTTCGCCCGCTCACCATCGAAACGCGAGATTAAACTCCTGACAAAACACGCCCCAGAAACGCACTTCTGTTGGCGTAGTCTGGGTTATTGCGCACGTAGGTTTAAAACGTAAATTGTAACAACGTGCGCTTTGTTTATGCCGGATGCGGCGTGTACGCCTTATCCGGCCTACGGTCAGGTTCCCGTAGGTATGATAAGACGCGTAAGCGTCGCATCAGGCAATGAATACCCAATGCGACCAGCTTCTTATATCAGAACGGCCCCAACGGTTTATCCGAGTAGCTCACCAGCAGGCACTTGGTTTGCTGGTAATGCTCCAGCATCATCTTGTGGGTTTCGCGACCGATACCTGATTGTTTGTAGCCACCAAACGCAGCATGTGCCGGGTAAGCGTGATAACAGTTGGTCCACACGCGCCCAGCCTGTATGCCGCGCCCCATCTTATAGGCCAGATTACCGTTGCGGCTCCAGACGCCCGCGCCCAAGCCATATTGCGTATCGTTCGCCAGCTCCAGCGCTTCTTCCATCGTTTTGAAGGTGGTCACCGCCAGCACCGGGCCAAAAATCTCCTCCTAGAACACCCGCATATTGTTCTGACCAAACAGAATCGTCGGTTCGAGGTAGTAGCCGTCTTTCAGTTCACCTTCCAGCAGCTTGCGCCGCCCGCCTGTGAGCACGTCAGCGCCCTCTTTTTTACCGATATCAATGTAGTTGAGGATGGTTTCCAGTTGCCCGTGAGAAACCTGCGCGCCCATTTGCGTCACGCTGTCGAGCGGGTTACCGCTGCGAATGCTTTCGACACGGCGGATGGCGCGTTCCATAAAGCGTTCGTAGATTGACTCCTGCACTAAGGCACGACTCGGACAGGTGCAAACTTCGCCCTGGTTAAAGGCAAACAGTGCAAAGCCTTCCAGCGCTTTATCGAAAAAGGCATCTTCTTCATCCATCACATCAGCAAAGAAGATATTTGGCGACTTACCGCCCAACTCCAGCGTCACCGGAATAATGTTTTGCGTTGCGTATTGCATAATTTGTTGGCCCACTTCCGTTGAGCCGGTAAACGCCACTTTGGCGATGCGTTTCGAGGTCGCCAGATATTCGCCAATTTCCCCACCTGCGCCATTGACCACGTTCACCACGCCCGGCGGCAGTAAATCACCGACAATTTCCATTAGCAGCAGTACAGAAAGCGGGGTAAGACGTGCGGGTTTCAGCACCACACAGTTGCCCGCCGCCAGCGCGGGAGCCATTTTCCAGCTCGCCATCAGCAGCGGGAAGTTCCACGGGATAATCTGCCCCACCACGCCTAACGGTTCATGGAAATGATAGGCCACGGTTTCGCTATCAACTTCACTGATCCCACCTTCCTGCGCCCGAATACACGAGGCGAAATAGCGGAAATGGTCAATCGCCAGCGGTACATCCGCAGCACTGGTTTCGCGAATGGGTTTGCCGTTATCCCAGGTTTCAGCTGTCGCTAACAGCTCGAGGTTTTGTTCCATTCGATCGGCAATCTTAAACAGAATCGCCGCGCGATCCTGCACCGAGGTGTGCGCCCATTTATCTTTCACTTTGTGCGCAGCATCCAGCGCCAGATCGATGTCTCGTTTGCCCGAAGACGCCACTTCGCACAGCAGCTGCCCGGTCACCGGCGTCAGGTTCTGGTAATACTCACCATCGGCAGGGGCTACCCATTCACCGCCAATAAAGTTGTCGTAGCGGGCTTTTAACTTGATGGGGAAACCATACTCGCCGGGCTTAATCTGTGCTGAAGGGGGATTATTGGTCATGATCGTCTCCTTGCGGTGTGAGGTATAACAAGGGTAGACGTGACTGGCGAAATCTTCGCCAGTCGGTAACAGCTTTACGACAGCTATCACGAATTTACGGGCAAGGATTACAGAGATAGTTGAAAAAGCGGCTGACAATTTGCCAGCCGTTGTTGGAATGATGATTACATTGCGGCGCGATAAATCACCACAATTTCTTCGTGAGTTGCCTGGATCGGGTTAGTAAAGCCACAGGCATCTTTCAGGGCATTAGTCGCCAGAACCGCGAAATCTTCTTCTTTCACGTTCAGGTCGCGTAGGCCTGCCGGGATATCCACTTTCTTCGCCAGTTCACGGATGGCGTTAATGCAGGCTTCAGCACCTTCCGCGTCGTTTTTACCTGTCACGTTCACGCCCATTGCAGCGGCACAGTCACGCAGACGTGCAGCGGCGACTTTGCTGTTGAATACCTGAACATGCGGCAGCAGAACGGCGTTACATACACCGTGTGGCAGGTTGTAGAAACCGCCCAGCTGGTGCGCCATCGCATGAACATAACCCAGAGAAGCATTATTGAACGCCATACCGGCAAGGAACTGGGCATAAGCCATTGCTTCACGCGCTTTCGCATTACTGCCATCTTCAACGGCTAACGGCAGGTTTTCGGCAATCATGGTCACGGCTTTCAGTGCACAAGCGTCAGTGATCGGCGTGGCGGCAATAGAAACATACGCTTCGATAGCGTGCGTTAAGGCATCCATACCCGTTGCGGCGGTCAGTGACTTCGGCATACCAATCATCAGAGAGGAGTCATTGACAGAAAGCAGCGGAGTCACGTGCTTATCAACAATCGCCATTTTGTTATGACGCGCTTCGTCAGTGATGATGCAGAAACGGGTCATTTCAGAGGCCGTACCCGCCGTGGTATTGATGGCGATCATCGGCAGCTGCGGTTTTGCAGAGCGGTCAACGCCTTCGTAATCGCGAATATCGCCGCCATTGGCTGCCACCAGCGCAATACCTTTTGCGCAGTCGTGTGGAGAACCACCGCCTAAGGAGATCACGCTATCGCAATTATTTTCTTTAAGTAATTTCAAACCTGCGGCGACGTTTTCCGTGGTGGGGTTAGGTTGGGTGCCATCATAAATAACGCTAAAAATATTGCGTTCTTCCAGTGCTTTTTGCACATCACCCGCCATACCTAATTTCGTTAACATATTGTCAGTGACAATTAAGGTACGGGTAAATCCATAATCTGCCATCATATTCATTGCATCAGTCAATGAATCAGCGCCGATGACATTCACAGAAGGAATAAAGAAAGTTGAAGATGCCATAACACACTCCTGAAAGTGTAAAAAAGGGTGGGCAGCTTACTGAGGATTTTCATTCGAAAACATGATCATTATTATTAATTATCAAAATTAATCTAATAAAAAGCACATTGTATTCATTAAACAATGTGCTTTATTTAAAATCATAAGAAATTTGTATTAATTTATTTTAAAAATTAATTAATCATTTCCTTATCTTTCCGGAAATAATAATGCGTCGCGCAATAAATGATCATTTCCACGACGACGCGTAAAGCCAATGCGGTCAAAATATTCCAGAATCTGAATTGCCAGCTTTCGGCCTACGCCTAAGCGATCGCGGAAATCCGCCGCGCAGGTTGAACCACACTCCTGATCGAGATCGCGGATCATATTGGCAAATTCGACAATCCGATCGTTACGGTAATAACGATCTTTGACGATCGCGGTAATTATTCCTTGCTGCGCCGCCTGGCGTAGCGTCAGGCGCATTGCCTGCTCGTCGGTACCCGTCTCTTTTGCCAGATCACGCACCCACCACGGCTCGTCACCAAACAGCGGCTCTGCTTTTTGCCAGATGGCCTGCTGCTCTTCGCTGAAGCCCGCTTTGTGATCCGGCAGATGCAGCCAACCGTGATGACTGAGGATGTCGCCGCTTTCGCGCATCTTTTCAATCAGCAACAGTACTAGCGCTTCATCTTCCATTGGCAACGCCATACGTCGCAGACGTTCGCGCCCAGGCCCAGGTTCATCGCGATGTTGCTCATGATAAGTCGCTAATGTGTCGAGAATTTTCCGTTGCCAGCGAGCGGCAACCGGCGCATTCAACAAGCTATAACCAGCCTGAATATAGCCAGGCTGTTGCAGCAGTTCGCGCATCCCTTCGCCGTTGAGCTGGCGCGCCCAGGCGAAATCAGGAAGATTAACCGCGCCGCGTTGCAGGTGAACGGCTAACGCTTCGCTATCATTCTGTGCCCTAGCGAGGGAAGCCAGCCATTGCAGATACTCTGGTTTACGTTTACCGCGACGCGGCGGGTTAAGCATCACGACGCGCGCTCCGGCCAGCGTGTTGCGGGCAGAGATATCGCGCAATACCAGGCGGTCGTTATCTGCCAGCCATAACGGGGTGTCGAAGACCAGTTCAGCAAGGTTATCTTCCAGCAGTGAAACGCGTCCCGTGACGTGGCTGGCGGCGTGGTGAATATGCAGCGGCTGCCACTGGGTCAGCGGTGCATGGGTTTGAAGCTCGACAATCACCCGTGTGAACGGCTCTGGCGGCACATCGGCAAGCAGCCAGTCGCCACGGTTAATCTGCTCTTTTTCCGCATCACCCGCGATGTCAAGCGCGATACGCTGCCCGGCATTGGCGGTTTCTGTTGGCTGGTTTTGCGCATGCAGCGCACGTACACGCATCGGTTTATTTACACCAGTCAGCCAGAGTGAATCGCCTACCTTCACTTCCCCGCTTAACGCCGTACCGGTGACGACCAGCCCGGCACCTTTTACGGTAAATGCGCGGTCAATCGCGAGGCGGAAACTATGTTGGCTGGCGTGCTCGCGTTCCGGCAACTGAAGCAGATGCTCGCGCAGGGCATCAATTCCCCGACCTTCGGTTGCTGCGGTGATAAACAGTTTTGCCTCAGCAAAACCGTATTCCCGCAGAACCTCCTTTACCTGGCGTTCAACCTCATCAACACGCGCTTCGTCCACACGATCGGCTTTGGTCAGCGCCACTGTCAGCATCGGGTTACCGGTCAGCTGCAAAATCGCCAGATGCTCACGGGTCTGTGCCATCACGCCGTCATCGCACGCCACCACCAACAGCGCGTGATCGATACCACCAACGCCCGCCAGCATGTTGGAAAGAAACTTTTCATGACCGGGAACGTCGATAAAACCAGGCACGCGACCATCCGGCTGCGGCCAGTAGGCATAGCCGAGATCGATGGTCATGCCGCGCTTTTTTTCTTCCGGCAGACGGTCAGCATTTACGCCAGTAATCGCCTGCAATAAGGTTGTTTTGCCGTGGTCAACGTGTCCGGCAGTCGCAATAATCATTTCAACAACATCTCCAAAAACCGTTGCTCATCTTCAAGGCAGCGTAAATCCAGCCACAATCGTCCGTCATAAATACGACCAATCACCGGCACTGGCAATTCACGCCAGCGGGCGGCTAATGACTCAAGGTGGCTACCGCGTCCATCATGGGGTGTAAACGTTAATGCCGCGCTCGGCAGGCGATCAACCGGCAGCGAACCACTGCCAATCTGCGAAAGACATGGCATAACCTGTACCGCAAACTCCGCGCCGTAATGTGTGACAAGGGGAGCCTGTAAACGTTGTGCCTGGATTTGAATGACCTCTGCGCTGCGGGTAAGCAGGCGCAGGGTCGGTAATTTTTCACTCAGAGCTTCAGGGTGTAAATAAAGACGCAACGTGGCTTCCAGCGCCGCGAGGGTCATTTTATCCGCGCGTAATGCACGCTTCAGCGGGTGGCTTTGCAGGCGGGCGATCATCTCTTTTTTACCAACGATAATCCCTGCCTGCGGCCCGCCTAACAACTTGTCGCCGGAGAAGCTCACCAGACTGACGCCCGCCGCAATCAACTCCTGCGGCATTGGCTCTTTCGGCAAACCGTACTGGCTAAGATCGACCAGCGAGCCACTGCCTAAATCAGTCACCACTGGAACATCCAGCTCTTTGCCGAGCGCCACCAGTTCAGCTTCGTCTATCGCTTTGGTGAACCCCTGAATGCTGTAGTTACTGGTATGTACTTTCATCAACAGTGCGGTATTTTCATTCACCGCCTGACGATAATCATTCGCGTGCGTGCGGTTGGTGGTCCCTACTTCGTGTAGGGTGCAGCCTGCCTGACGCATAACATCGGGAATACGAAACGCGCCGCCAATCTCCACCAGTTCGCCGCGAGATACCACCACCTCTTTCCCGCTGGCAGTGGCCGCCAACATCAATAACACCGCCGCCGCATTGTTATTGACGATACAGGCATCTTCCGCCCCCGTAATACGGCACAGCAGCTGCGCCAGCGCCCGATCGCGATGTCCGCGTCCGGCGTCGTCCAGATCGTACTCGAGGGTCACTGGCGAACGCATAGCCTGCGCAACGGCTTCCACCGCGGCTTCCGCCTGTAAAGCTCGCCCAAGGTTGGTATGCAGCACGGTTCCCGTCAGGTTGATCACCGGACGCAGCGCGCTCTGCGCCTCTTTCGTCAACCGGGCATCGACTTCTTGCGCCCAGTTTTCACACCACGCAGGCAGCGTCTGGCTGCCACGAATCACTTCTCGCGCTTCGTCGAGCATCTGACGCAACAATTCCACCACGCGGGTGTGACCATAAGTATCACGCAAAGAAAGGAAGGAGCTATCGCGCAATAAGCGATCAATAGCCGGAAGTTGACTATAGAGGGAACGCGTTTCGGTTGTCATAGGAAACCTGGCTGATCAAGGCCCTCTCACACGGAGAAGGGCGTTTAACATAACCACGGATTGTAACGTGAGATGGGTCAGGAGGACATATCGCGCATCAAGCCTTTGGCGGTTCGGTGCGAGCAAAACTTTCGCGGCTAAACAGGTTTTCGACCAGTTTGACTAAGTGTGGGCGGTCGACACACCAACCTGGCGCAACGCGGCGGAAATTGAGATATCCGACAGCACAGGCAATGGCGATAGTCGCCAGATTGACCGTATCGGTTTTGAGTGTGCCATCGACCAGATATCCTTCCAGCACATCCAGACTGCGGTTGATTTTCTCCCGCTGGCGTAACAATTCATCTTCAGACTGCTGCGCCGCCGGACGCGCCTGTTCACGCACCGATACCAGCCCGGCATCCATAATGCCATCCGCCAGCGCCTCAATTTTGCGCACCCGCAACGACTCCAGCGGATCGCGCGGCAACATCGCCGGAGCGACATTCATTAACTCAATATATTCAGCGATGATCGGCGAATCAAACCAGCATTCGCCCTCTTCGGTCACCAGCACCGGCACTTTCCCTAACGGGTTAAATTGCGCCACGCCGTTATCCGCGTTATAGGGCAGTTCATTAATAAATTCGAAAGTTATGCCCTTTTCTAACAACAGAATAGAAAGTTTGCGTACAAACGGGCTGGTGTAGCTACCGACGAGTTTCATGCCGAGTCCTTTGTGCGAGGAAAAATATCAGTATGGCTCAGGCTCACGCAAAACACAGGTGATATAAGTCTCAATGATCCAAATAAAGATAATGCATCCAACTGGTCATTCTTAGCAGCACTTTCCGCATCACCGAAACATGGCTGAAATGGTCGGAGTAAACCGCCACCTGGGCGTAGATGCCGTCGGGTAAGGCATCGATATCATCGTTAGGGTCCAGTTCAATGGTTCCCAGCACACCGTCCGTGCCGGGAACGACCGTTAATGATTGCAATACCCCCTGCGCCTGATAAGAACCGCCTGGCACGACAGGTAAAATACTAGTCAATTTGCCGTGGAACACCTGCCCAGGTAGCGCGTTAAACACCACTTCCGCATCATCGCCAGGTTTCAGACGTAACAGCGAGTTTTGCCGAAATTGGGCGACAATTTGCCGTTTTTGCTCGGGGATGAAGACCATCACCGGACGCAGCGGCAAGGCAGCTGCGTATGTACCTGGGCGGATCAGTACCTGAGTGACGTAGCCATTGCTTGGTGCGCGAATGACAGTCTGCTCAAGATTATATTTTGCTTCAGTAAGTTGCGCTCTTAAGCTCACAATCTGCGATTGCTCGCCGTTGACCATACTGTCGAGCTGACTCTGGATCTGCGCCTGCTCCGCCACCGAGCCTTTCACTAACGCATCCTGCGCGAGGAAATTTTGCCGCGCATCGTCGATGTCACGTTCCGAGAACGGATTCACCGCCGCCTGGCTGCCTTTCAGGTAACGTTGATAATTTTTAAACAGACGGTCGCGCTCCGCTGAAACCTGGGTGGTGTTGGCCTGCGCTTCAGTGAGCTGCGCACGCAGCGTCTTTATATTATGCGTCGCCGTCATCAGGTCAGCCTGAAGTCTGTCAACTCGCGCCTGGTAACGAACCGGGTCGAGCTTAAAAAGCACCTCGCCCTTTTGAATAAGCTGATTATTCTTGTCAGTGACTTCAGTAACAATTCCCGTCACCTGTGGCGTGATAGGGATCGCTATCACTGCCTTTTGCGCGGTAAAAGTGTAAGGGTGGTTGTAGTTCATCAACAAAATCAAACCACTCACCAGAAACACGCCTCCCAGCGCCGCCGTCGCCAGCGCCACGTAAGTTAAAACAATCAATAGATCCATAATTAGATCTCCGGGAACGTGGAATAGTCAGTCTTTTTCTCGGCGGCGAGTTGATGCTCCAGCCGGGAAATTCGGTCAGAAAGTGCG
>NZ_JBQZXE010000118.1:0-10884 GCF_053555855.1 Shigella sp. SIG3 | reverse complement strand
AATGACGATTAAACACCATTGCCTGCGCAATGGTGTTTTTATCTGCTTTATACTTGGGGACGACGCCCTGGCGGTAAAGCAAAGACGATAAAAGCGTGCCAGGGATGGATATTCAAAAAAGAGTGAGTGACATGGAACCAAAAACAAAAAAACAGCGTTCGCTTTATATCCCTTACGCTGGCCCTGTACTGCTGGAATTTCCGTTGTTGAATAAAGGCAGTGCCTTCAGCATGGAAGAACGCCGTAACTTCAACCTGCTGGGGTTACTGCCGGAAGTGGTCGAAACCATCGAAGAACAAGCGGAACGAGCATGGATCCAGTATCAGGGATTCAAAACCGAAATCGACAAACACATCTACCTGCGTAACATCCAGGACACCAACGAAACCCTCTTCTACCGTCTGGTAAACAATCATCTTGATGAGATGATGCCTGTTATTTATACCCCAACCGTCGGCGCAGCCTGTGAGCGTTTTTCTGAGATCTACCGCCGTTCACGCGGCGTGTTTATCTCTTACCAGAACCGCCACAATATGGACGATATTCTGCAAAACGTGCCGAACCATAATATTAAAGTGATTGTGGTGACTGACGGTGAACGTATTCTGGGGCTTGGTGACCAGGGCATCGGCGGGATGGGCATTCCGATCGGTAAACTGTCGCTCTATACCGCCTGTGGCGGCATCAGCCCGGCGTATACCCTTCCGGTGGTGCTGGATGTCGGAACGAACAACCAACAGCTGCTTAACGATCCGCTGTATATGGGCTGGCGTAATCCGCGTATCACTGACGATGAATACTATGAATTCGTTGATGAATTTATCCAGGCTGTGAAACAACGCTGGCCGGACGTGCTGTTGCAGTTTGAAGACTTTGCTCAAAAAAATGCGATGCCGTTACTTAACCGCTATCGCAATGAAATTTGTTCTTTTAACGATGACATTCAGGGCACTGCGGCGGTAACAGTCGGCACACTGATCGCAGCCAGCCGCGCGGCAGGTGGTCAGTTAAGCGAGAAAAAAATCGTCTTCCTTGGCGCAGGTTCAGCGGGATGCGGCATTGCCGAAATGATCATCGCCCAGACCCAGCGCGAAGGATTAAGCGAGGAAGCAGCGCGGCAGAAAGTCTTTATGGTCGATCGCTTTGGCCTGCTGACGGACAAGATGCCGAACCTGCTGCCTTTCCAGACCAAACTGGTGCAGAAGCGCGAAAACCTCAGTGACTGGGATACCGACAGCGATGTGTTGTCACTGCTGGATGTGGTGCGCAATGTAAAACCAGATATTCTGATTGGCGTCTCAGGACAGACCGGGCTGTTTACGGAAGAGATCATCCGTGAGATGCATAAACACTGTCCGCGTCCGATCGTGATGCCGCTGTCTAACCCGACGTCTCGCGTGGAAGCCACACCGCAGGACATTATCGCCTGGACCGAAGGTAACGCGCTGGTCGCCACTGGCAGCCCGTTTAATCCTGTGGTATGGAAAGATAAAATCTACCCTATCGCCCAGTGTAACAACGCCTTTATTTTCCCGGGCATCGGCCTGGGTGTTATTGCTTCCGGCGCGTCACGTATCACCGATGAGATGCTGATGTCGGCAAGTGAAACACTTGCTCAGTATTCGCCGCTGGTCCTGAACGGCGAAGGTCTGGTACTACCGGAACTGAAAGATATTCAGAAAGTCTCCCGCGCAATTGCGTTTGCGGTTGGCAAAATGGCGCAGCAGCAAGGCGTGGCGGTCAAAACGTCTGCTGAAGCTTTGCAACAAGCCATTGACGATAATTTCTGGCAAGCCGAATACCGCGACTACCGCCGTACCTCCATCTAAGCCTGCACCCGGTAGTGAAGGCTACCGGGCTATTTCCCTCTCCCTTTTTCAGATCTCATCCATACTGGGTAGTGGCGAATAAATCTCATTTGCCTCACCTGCTATGCAGAACATCATCCGAAAAGGAGGAACTATGAAGACTGCAGTTGTTACGAAGGATCATCATGTTGACGTTACGGATAAAACACTGCGCTCACTGAAACATGGCGAAGCCCTGCTGAAAATGGAGTGTTGTGGTGTATGTCATACCGATCTTCATGTTAAGAATGGCGATTTTGGTGACAAAACCGGCGTAATTCTGGGCCATGAAGGCATCGGTGTGGTGGCAGAAGTTGGCCCAGGTGTCACCTCATTAAAACCAGGCGATCGTGCCAGCGTGGCGTGGTTTTACGAAGGATGCGGTCATTGCGAATACTGTAACAGTGGTAACGAAACGCTCTGCCGTTCAGTTAAAAATGCCGGATACAGCGTTGATGGCGGGATGGCGGAAGAGTGCATCGTGGTCACCGATTACGCGGTAAAAGTGCCAGATGGTCTGGACTCGGCGGCGCCCAGCAGCATTACCTGTGCGGGGGTCACCACCTACAAAGCCGTTAAACTGTCAAAAATTCGTCCCGGTCAGTGGATTGCTATCTACGGTCTTGGCGGTCTGGGTAACCTCGCCCTGCAATACGCAAAGAATGTCTTTAACGCCAAAGTGATCGCCATTGATGTCAATGATGAGCAGTTAAAACTGGCAACCGAAATGGGTGCAGATTTAGCGATTAACTCACGCACCGAAGACGCCGCCAAAATTGTGCAGGAGAAAACCGGTGGCGCTCACGCTGCGGTGGTAACAGCAGTAGCTAAAGCTGCGTTTAACTCGGCAGTTGATGCTGTCCGTGCAGGCGGTCGTGTTGTGGCTGTCGGTCTGCCGCCGGAGTCTATGAGCCTGGATATCCCACGTCTTGTGCTGGATGGCATTGAAGTGGTCGGTTCGCTGGTCGGCACGCGCCAGGATCTAACCGAAGCCTTCCAGTTTGCCGCCGAAGGCAAAGTGGTGCCGAAAGTCGCCCTGCGTCCGTTAGCGGACATCAACACCATCTTTACCGAGATGGAAGAAGGCAAAATCCGTGGCCGTATGGTGATTGATTTCCGTCACTAAGAGGTCTTTGCTGCGACTCCCATGTTCGGGTCGCAGCATCGCACACTCTCCAACATGAAATGGCTAAATGGATTATTGTTGCGTAGGAAGGAACAATAATGATAGTGTTCCCAGAGAAGTAACGCTACTGAGAGTAAAGACACTAATGAAAATGGCCAATCATCCCCGCCCGGGGGACATTATTCAGGAATCACTGGACGAACTTAATGTCAGCCTGCGCGAGTTTGCCAGAGCAATGGAAATTGCGCCCTCAACGGCAAGCCGATTGCTGACCGGAAAAGCAGCTTTGACGCCAGAAATGGCAATTAAACTTTCCGTGGTGATCGGCAGTTCGCCGCAAATGTGGCTGAATCTGCAAAACGCCTGGAGTCTGGCAGAGGCAGAAAAAACGGTGGTTGTGTCGCGATTACGCCGTCTGGTTACGCAATAAAAAATGGCACCTTATAAAGCGCCATTTGAAACTGATGACAAACGCAACATTGCCTGATGCGCTACGCTTATCAGGCCTACACGTTCACTTCAATCTATTGTATTTGAAGGGTTTTCATGCCGGATAAGGCATTCACGACGCATCCGGGATGAACAAAGCCCACGTTGTCTACAATATGAAAATGGCGCCTTTTACAGCGCCATTTTCAGCTTAAAGTTCAAAAGAGATTATATCCCTTCTTCACTCTCTTTTTTCGCTTCTGCCTTCTCGATTTCACGATACCAGCGCGGATGGTGTTTCTTCGCCCAGCGACGGCTCACCTTCCCTTCGATCATCCCTTTAATCGACCCTTTCACCCAGAATGCCATATACATATGGATCAGGATGGCGTGGATCAGGATGATACCCGCAGCCGCGTGGATCAGCAGGCTGTAGCGAACAACCTGCATCGGGAAGTACTGCGCAAAGTACGGACGCCAGATAATCACCCCGGTCACCAGCAGCACGAAAATCATGCTCATGATCGACCAGAACATCATCTTTTGCCCGGCGTTGTACTTACCAACATCCGCCACTTTGTGCTCATTGCCTTTTAATACTTCGACAATGTTCAACAGCCACGGAATATCTTTCTTATCCGGGATGTTGTGATGCACAAAACGCACAAACATAAACATCAGTGCGACGAAAATCGCAATGCCGAAGAACGGGTGCAAAATGCGTCCCATCTGCGGCGTACCGAAGGTTTGCGTCAGCCATTGCAGCGTCGGGAAGAAGAACGAAATCCCGGACAGCGCCACCAGGAAGAAGCAAATCACCACGGTCCAGTGACAGGCGCGATCAATAAATTTGGTGCGCACAATCATTTTCGACTTACTCATGATGATCCTCCTCGTCATCGTCCACTTCCTTATTCGGGCCAATACCGATGTAGTGGAAAATCAACCCGGCAAAAGTGGCAATAAAGCCAGCCGCTGCCAGCGGTTTCAACGCGCCTTTCCACAGGCTTACCGAGGTGTCGATCTTCGGATCTTTCGGCAGACCGTGATACAGCTCCGGCTGATCGGCGTGATGCAGCACGTACATAACGTGCGTACCACCGACCCCTTCCGGGTTGTAGACGCCAGCATGTTCGTAACCACGCGCTTTCAGTTTCGCCACGCGCTGTTCCGCCAGCTCCAGCATCTCCTTCTTGGTGCCGAAGTGGATAGCCCCGGTCGGACAGGTTTTCACACAAGCCGGTTCCTGGCCGACGCTGACGCGATCGACGCAGAGCGTGCATTTATATACCCGGTTATCCTCTTTGTTGAGGCGCGGAATATTAAACGGACACCCGGCAATGCAGTAACCACAGCCGATGCAGTTTTCCGACTGGAAATCGACAATCCCGTTAGCGTACTGAATGATTGCACCAGCAGACGGGCACGCCTTCAGGCAGCCCGGATCTTCACAGTGCATACAGCCGTCTTTACGGATCAGCCACTCCAGCTTGCCATTCTGTTCGGTTTCGCTAAAGCGCATCACCGTCCAGGACTTGGCGCTCAGATCGGCGGGGTTATCGTAAACACCGACGCAGTGCCCCACTTCATCACGGATGTCGTTCCACTCCGAACACGCCACCTGACAGGCTTTACAGCCGATACAGGTGGAAACGTCGATAAGTTTCGCGACTTCTGCTTTGTAATCACGCACCTGAGAAGGCGGCGTGATGGAGTTAGTTGCGGACCTTTTGATAATATCCTGCGTTTCCATAGCCATCTGTTCGCCCCCTTACGCCTTCTCGATGTTGACTAAGAACGCTTTATATTCCGGCGTTTGCGAGTTTGCATCACCGACATTCGGCGTCAGAGTGTTAGCGATATAACCTTTACGCGCGACACCCTCAAAGCCCCAGTGGATTGGAATACCCACCGTTTCAACCTGCTGACCGTTTACATTCAGCGGTTTCAGACGGCGCGTTACCACTGCCACCGCGCGGATAAAGCCTCGCTTGCTGGAGACAGTGACACGATCGCCATTATTAATGCCTTTCGCCGCCGCCTGCGTTTCGCTGATTTCCACAAACTGTTCCGGCTGAGCAATTGCGTTGAGCAACGCGTGCTTGGTCCAGGTGTGGAAGTGCTCGGTCAGACGATAGGTCGTACCCACATACGGGAACTGCTCTTTTTTACCCATCCGCAGCGCGTCTTGTTCATACAGACGAACAACCGGGTTAGACACCACGTTCGGATGCAGCGGGTTAGTGCCCAGCGGCGTTTCAATCGGCTCGTAGTGTTCCGGGAACGGACCTTCCGCCATTTTGTTGATGGCAAACAGGCGTCCCATCCCTTCCGGCTGCATAATAAACGGCCCGGTTGGCGTACCCGGTGCGGCATTGCCGAAGTCCGGAATATCGTTACCCGTCCACTTGCTGCCGTTCCACTGGATCAGCATCCGTTTCGGATCCCACGGTTTACCGTTGATATCCGCCGAAGCACGGTTGTAGAGTACGCGACGGTTGAGCGGCCACGCCCAGGCCCATCCCAGCGTATTCCCCAGACCGGACGGGTCGGAGTTATCGCGGTTTGCCATCTGGTTACCCTGCTCTGTCCAGCTACCGGTGTAGATCCAGCAAGAAGATGCGGTTGTACCGTCATCACGCAGATGCGCAAAGCTACTCAGCAACTGACCTTTCTTCGCAATCAGCACGCCATTAGCATCATAGAGATCTTCCAACGCATAGCCGTTGTTCTCTTTAGCTACTTCGTCAGATTGCGGTTCGTGCGGCTGCTTGTAGTTCCAGCTCATCTTCATCAGCGGTTCTACGCCTTTACCACCTTCGGCCTGGTACAACTCGCGCAGATGATGGTAGATACCCGCCAGAATTTCGCCGTCGTTACGCGCTTCGCCCGGCGCGTCCTGACCTTTCCAGTGCCACTGCAACCAGCGACCGGAGTTAGCGATAGAACCATCCTCTTCAGCAAAGCAGGTCGAAGGCAGACGGAATACTTCAGTCTGAATAGACGCCGGATCGACATCGTTCGACTCGCAGTGGTTCTGCCAGAAGGTAGAGGTTTCAGTCACCAGCGGATCGATAACCACCATGTACTTCAGTTTGCTCAGGCAGCTCACCACTTTGTTTTTATCCGGGAAGGACGCAACCGGGTTAAAGCCCTGGCAGAAATAACCGGTGACTTTGCCTTCATCCATCATGTTGAAATACTTGATGACGTCGTAGGTCTGGTCCCACTTCGGCAGCCAGTCATAGCCCCAGTTGTTCTCTTTCTGCGCGGCATCGCCATAGAAAGATTTCATCAGGCTAACGAAGAACTTCGGATAGTTGCTCCAGTAGTTCACCTGATCAGCCAGCGTCGCTTTCGGCGTGTTCGCTTCCAGATACGACTGCAAATCAACCTGTTTTTCTGACGGCAGCGTCAGATAACCTGGCAGGCTGGTAGAGAGCAGACCTAAGTCAGTCAGCCCCTGAATGTTGGAGTGACCACGCAATGCGTTCACGCCGCCACCGGCCATACCCATGTTACCGAGCAGCAACTGGATCATCGCCATAGTACGGATGTTCTGCGCACCCACGGTGTGCTGCGTCCAGCCCAGCGCGTACAGGAAGGTGGTTGTGCGATCCGGTGCGCTGGTGGAGGCCAGCACTTCACACACTTTCAGGAAGTCGGCTTTTGGCGTACCACAGATGTTTTCAACAACGTCCGGCGTGTAGCGGGAAACGTGCGCTTTCAGCAGGTTCCACACACAGCGCGGATGAGTCAGTGTTTCATCGCGTTTCGCATAGCCGTTTTCATCGAACTGATAGTTCCAGGACGATTTGTCGTACTGGCGTTTTTCAGCGTCATAACCGCTGAACAGGCCATCTTCGAAAGCAAAATCATCACGCACCAGTAGGCTGGCGTTGGTGTAATGTTTAACGTATTCGGCGTTGATTTTGTTGTTTTCGATCAGGTAGCGCAAAACGCCAGACAGGAACGTAATGTCCGTACCGGAACGAATAGGTGCGTAAATATCCGCCACAGAAGCGGTACGCGTAAAACGGGGATCGACAACGATCAAGGTTGCATCGTTGTTGTTTTTCGCTTCCATCGCCCAGCGGAAACCGACGGGATGCGCTTCAGCAGCGTTACCGCCCATTACCATTACGACGTTAGCGTTTTTGATATCCACCCAGTGGTTGGTCATAGCACCTCGACCAAATGTTGGAGCAAGACTTGCTACCGTTGGTCCGTGTCAGACGCGCGCCTGGTTGTCTACCGCCAGCATCCCGAGGGAGCGGGCAAATTTCTGGGTCAGCATCCCGGTTTCGTTGCTGGCACCGGAGGCACACAGCATACCGGTAGAAAGCCAACGGTTTACCGTTACGCCCTGCTCGTTCTTTTCAATAAAGTTAGCGTCACGGTCAGCTTTCATCAGCTTCGCAATACGGGAGAATGCTTCTTCCCAGCTAATGCGCTGCCATTTGTCAGAACCTGGCGCACGATATTCCGGGTAGCGCAGACGGTTTTCACTGTTGACGTAATCCAGCAAACCGGCCCCTTTCGGGCACAGCGCACCACGGCTTACCGGATGATCCGGGTCACCTTCAATGTGATAAATCGCTTCTCTGGCGTTTTTTGCGCCATCACCCAGGCTATACATCAATAGCCCGCAACCTACGGAACAGTATGTGCAGGTGTTACGGATCTCTTTAGCGCGTAATAATTTGTAGTTTCGCGCCTGAGCCAGTGCTTGCTTCGGGGCAAAGCCCAATGCCGCTACCGTTGTTCCAGCCATACCTCCCGCGCAGATTTTAAAAAATTGTCTGCGACTGACGTCCATTGCTTTCCTCTTTTTTCAGGGGTATTACTGCGCGAGGAAACTAACAGTAAAATTCTGAATCTTTTTGCGCGAAATCAAAAAGAACACGTGTTTGCCACAAAATAATCCGCCTGCGCAAATTGACCTACCTCAATAGCGGTAGAAAAACGCACCACTGCCTGACAGGCCAGTTAAAAAAATGCTATAAAATTCAGCTTAATTTTTAACGGCAAGAGAGACAAAACAGCGAGCATGACACGACAAAAAGCAACGCTCATAGGGCTAATAGCGATCGTCCTGTGGAGCACGATGGTAGGATTGATTCGCGGTGTCAGCGAGGGGCTCGGCCCGGTCGGCGGCGCAGCTGCTATCTATTCATTAAGCGGGCTGCTGTTAATCTTCACGGTTGGATTTCCGCGTATTCGGCAGATTCCGAAAGGCTATTTACTCGCCGGGAGTCTGTTATTCGTCAGCTATGAAATCTGTCTGGCGCTTTCCTTAGGGTATGCGGCGACCCGTCATCAGGCGATTGAAGTGGGTATGGTGAACTATCTGTGGCCCAGCCTGACAATTCTCTTTGCCATTCTGTTTAATGGTCAGAAAACCAACTGGCTGATTGTACCAGGATTATTATTAGCCCTGGTCGGCGTCTGCTGGGTGTTAGGCGGTGAGAATGGGTTACATTATGATGAAATCATCAATAATATCACCACCAGCCCATTGAGTTATTTCCTGGCGTTTATTGGTGCGTTTATCTGGGCAGCCTATTGCACAGTAACGAATAAATACGCACGCGGATTTAACGGAATTACCGTTTTTGTCCTGCTAACGGGAGCATGTCTGTGGATTTACTATTTTCTCACGCCACAACCAGAAATGGTATTTAGCACGCCCGTCATGATTAAACTCATCTCTGCGGCATTTACCTTAGGATTTGCTTATGCTGCATGGAATGTCGGTATATTGCATGGCAATGTCACCATAATGGCGGTAGGCTCGTATTTTACGCCTGTACTTTCCTCAGCGCTTGCAGCCGTGCTGCTCAGCGCCCCGCTGTCGTTCTCGTTCTGGCAAGGCGCGCTAATGGTCTGCGGCGGTTCCCTGCTCTGCTGGCTGGCGACACGTCGTGGTTAAAATAATTGCCGGGTCTACGGCCCGGCAGTTAATCAGATAAATTCCGACAATATTAAAAAATAAATTTCAAATACCAGTAATTCACCTTATATCTCATTTCGACTTCGATCACATATCGATAAATAATATTATTTCATCTATTTTTCTCATTGTTTTTAATCACCATTCTATTTTAAAAACAGTATGTCATTTATAAATGACGCCGTTTAAAATTCGTTTAGAAAATACGTTTAACGATAATTAAAAGGATTCTGTTAAATGAAATTAAAAATAGTTGCGGTGGTTGTAACTGGTTTGTTAGCTGCGAACGTAGCACACGCTGCCGAAGTCTATAACAAGGATGGTAATAAACTCGACCTTTATGGCAAGGTTACCGCTCTACGTTATTTTACTGATGATAAGCGTGACGATGGTGATAAAACTTATGCCCGTCTCGGCTTTAAAGGAGAAACGCAAATCAATGATCAAATGATTGGTTTTGGTCACTGGGAATATGATTTTAAAGGCTATAACGATGAAGCCAACGGCTCGCGCGGCAACAAGACCCGTCTGGCCTATGCTGGTTTAAAAATTAGTGAATTTGGCTCTCTGGACTATGGTCGTAACTACGGTGTCGGCTACGACATTGGTTCATGGACCGATATGTTGCCAGAATTTGGTGGCGATACCTGGAGTCAGAAAGATGTCTTCATGACATACCGTACCACCGGTCTAGCAACCTATCGCAACTACGATTTCTTTGGCTTAATTGAAGGGCTGAACTTTGCCGCGCAATATCAAGGCAAAAATGAACGTACTGACAACAGTCATCTTTATGGTGCTGACTACACGCGTGCCAACGGTGACGGTTTCGGTATCTCCTCAACTTATGTTTATGATGGCTTTGGTATCGGTGCGGTATATACCAAATCCGATCGGACAAATGCGCAGGAAAGAGCCGCTGCTAATCCTCTCAATGCCTCCGGTAAGAATGCAGAACTATGGGCCACAGGTATAAAGTATGATGCCAACAACATCTACTTTGCAGCTAATTACGCTGAAACATTAAACATGACCACCTATGGGGATGGTTATATCTCTAACAAAGCACAAAGTTTTGAAGTGGTGGCGCAATATCAATTCGACTTCGGCTTGCGCCCATCACTCGCTTACCTGAAATCGAAAGGCAGAGATCTGGGCCGCTACGCCGACCAGGACATGATTGAGTATATCGACGTTGGTGCGACGTATTTCTTCAACAAAAATATGTCGACCTATGTTGATTATAAAATCAACCTGATTGATGAAAGCGACTTTACCCGTGCCGTAGATATTCGCACCGATAACATCGTCGCTACGGGCATTACCTATCAGTTCTAACGTCCTCTCCTGACCAGCCCTTCTCTGGGCTGGTTTTTGATTTAAGTGCTGCTGTATGACTCCTTAAGTAAAAATGAGCAATTTTTGATATTTCTGGTCATTCACCTCAATTAATATTATTCCATATCCTCCGGGGACATCTTACTATAATATTTATTGATGAGTGATTATGACCAATATTAATACAGCTT